>JAADFY010000228.1:1220-23310 GCA_013152625.1 Alphaproteobacteria bacterium | reverse complement strand
ACCGGAAACTTCACCCAGACCGTATCGCTCTCGATGTCCGCATATTCAATCTCGGCCTCGGCCAGCGCCGTGCGTTCCACCACCGACCACATCACCGGTTTTGAGCCCCTGTAAAGCTGCCCCGTCTCAGCAAACTTCATCAGTTCCCGGGCAATTTCGGCCTCGGCCTCAAAGGCCATGGTCGTATAAGGGTTGTCCCAGTCGCCGACGATGCCCAGCCGCTTGAATTCCTCACGCTGCACATCCACCCAATGGGCGGCGAACTGGCGGCATTCGGCCCGGAACTCATTGACCGGAACCTCGTCCTTGTTGCGCCCCTTGGCCCGGTACTGCTCCTCGATTTTCCACTCGATGGGCAGGCCGTGGCAATCCCAGCCCGGCACATAGGGGCTGTCATACCCCAGCATCTGCATGGAGCGCGATACCAGATCCTTGAGCACTTTGTTCAGCGCATGGCCAATATGGATATTGCCGTTGGCGTAGGGCGGGCCGTCATGCAAAACGAATTTTTCGCGGCCAGCGCTTTGGGCCCGAAGGGTGCCGTAAAGGTCCATATCCTGCCAGCGCTTTAGCCATTCCGGCTCGCGTTTGGGCAGCCCGGCCCGCATGGGAAAATCCGTGCGCGGCAGAAACAGCGTGTCGGAATAGTCTTTGGCTTGCCCGCCGGGGGATGCGGCTTTGTCGGTCATTTTGTTCGTTTGCCGGATAATTGGAGTTTCGGGGGGCTTGTAGCAACAGTGCCGGGGTCGCACCAGCGTTTACGCGGGGAAAAAACCCAGCCTTGCATCAAGCAGGGAAATGGCCCGCTCGGGCTCGATCAACTCACGCGACTTCGCACTGTCGTCATCCATCTGGGCAATGAGTTCACCGGTGGAGGAAAAATTCTGCTCGGGGCGCAAGAATTCAACCAGCGCAACCTCCAGCACCGAGCCATAAAGATCACCGTCGAAATCAAACAGATGCGCTTCGAAAAGGGGGGCGCCATTGTCAAACATGGGCCGGGAGCCGAAACTGGCCACCCCGTCAAAAAACCGCCCCGCATGACGCACCCGAATGGCATAAATGCCCTGACGCAGCTTTGAGAGTTGCGACTGGGCAATATTGGCGGTGGGATAGCCCAGTTCGCGCCCCCGCCTTGCCCCATGGATCACCCGGCCGCCAACCATGTGATGATAACCGAGCAGGATATTGGCCTCTCGCACTTTTCCCGCACCTAATGCCCGGCGCACCCGGGAGGAGGAAACCGGCGCATCACCCTCATCGAGCATATCGGTAATGGTGACATCAAAGCCTAGCCGCACCCCTTCGGCGGCTAAAAATTCCGGCGTGCCGGCCCGGGCCTTGCCAAACAGAAAATCCGCCCCCGCCACCACGCCATGGACCCCTAAGGCACCCACAAGAATATCATCGACAAAACTCTGGGCACTAAAAGCCGCGAAATCCCGGGTAAACGGCATGACCACGATACCGTCAAAGCCGATGGCCTCGGCCAGACGCGCCTTGGCCTCCCCGGTGGTCAGCCGGTACATGAACGGCTCGGGGGAAAACACATCCCTTGGGTGCGGCTCAAAAGTAAGCATGAGCGCAGGCGACCCCTTGGCGGCGGCCTGGGCCCGGGCAATGTCAAATACCGACTGATGTCCCCGATGGCAGCCGTCGAAATTACCGATGGCCACGACGCCGCCACGAACCGCATCGGGGGCCGACCGCAGACCATCGAGCACATGAAACGTCATCGGATATCCCTGGCAATCCCGCCGGCCGAAAAGACATGAAAAAACCAGCGCAGCCTGCCGCCTTCGGGTGCACAAATCAAGGGTCTGCGTCGCCGCCCTACGGGAAAATGCTTGGGTGGGAGTTTACCGGGGTTTGAGGGCCTTGGGGCAGGTTGGGTCAGGACCGGGACATTTGGATCGCGGCGAAATGGTAATGCGTTAGGGGAGACAATCATGGCGGTGGATCAAACCATGCGGGTGCTGGTGGTCGATGACTACAACACAATGATCCGCATCATTCGCAATCTGCTCAAGCAACTCGGGTTCGAAAATGTCGATGATGCTTCGGACGGCACCCAGGCACTCAAGAAAATCGAGCAAAACGAATACGGACTGGTGATTTCCGACTGGAACATGGAACCCATGACCGGATACGAATTGCTGCGCGAAGTGCGGGCCCGGGATCAGACTGCCCGCCTGCCCTTCATCATGGTCACCGCCGAATCCAAGACCGAAAATGTCATCGCGGCCAAAAAAGCCGGGGTTAACAATTACATCGTCAAGCCGTTCAACGCGGAAACGCTCAGGGGCAAGATCGACGCGGTTTTCGGAGCATAAATCATGAACACTGCAAAACAGGCAAAAGCAATGGATCAGGACGCCCTGGCCGAACTCAGTGTGCGGTTGAAAAAAACCGGCAAGGGCGACATGTCACTCAACGAGGTCATGGGACTGGCCGAGTTGATGACCGCCTCCCTGCAACCGCTGTTGCGTCGTATCGACACCACCCTGCAGCGGGAATTGCGCGGAATTTTAACCCGCATCAGTTCATTGCGTGAGGAAATTTCAAAGGTTCAGGCCGACGATATCTATTCGAACCGGATACCTGAAATGGGCCGGGAACTGTCGGCGGTGGTCAATGCCACCGAAAATGCCACCAACGACATCATGGAAGCCGCCGAGACCATGATGAATGCCGACCGGGCCGACCCGGAAAAATTCGCCAGGGTCGTCGATACCCAGGTCATGGCCATTTTCGAGGCGTGTTCGTTTCAGGATATTACCGGGCAACGGGTGACCAAGGTCGTCCAGACCGTCGAGGTGATCGAAGGGCGCATCGATGTGTTGTGCCAGATGCTCGAAATCAATGATATATCCTCAAATTCGGATGCCAGGACACCAGCCGAAAAGAAGCGCAATGCACGGCTGCAACACGGCCCCGCCCATGCCGGCGAAGGCAATAATCAGGCCGACATTGACGCAATGTTCTAGCTGTGGAACCTCTACTGGGGCGCCGCTATCCACCGATCTGGTGGACACCCGCCGACTTGCCGGCGCCTGCGGGCGCTGGTGAGGTCTCCGCAATCAGATCAGCACGAACCGGAGCCGCTTTGGCAATATGATCGCCCTGGGCAAGGGGAATGCCATCGTCGAGCACCCCCAGAATTTCGCCCTCCGACGCCACATTTCCCGCAATAAGCGATATGCCCGAGCGTTGCAGATAACTGGCCACATCGGCGGAATGAAAATCGGTCAGGGTCTGGGGAGCATTGACGAACTGCCCCGCATCCACCCGCACATATTTGACGCCAATGGCCGACAGATCGGTAAAATCGAGCCTTAGGGACCGGGCCCGGTCTATGCAGATGGCCACCCCCTGCTCGACAATGGCATCCAGCCCGTCGCGCTCTGCCGGTGTGGCGGCACGAAAATCAATGTCATTGATAGCAAATACCAGATAGCGGGTCATGGCCCGGTTGGCCTCCAGCACTGCGAGCATCCCCGCAAGCGCCGCACTGTCGCCAAGCGTAGCTTTCGTAAGCGGCAGCAGCAGTGAAACCCCGTCGCCGGCAGCGCTTGAACGGCGCACGATCTTGATGGCCCGGTCAAACAGCATGCGTTCAATATCAGCAACGATCCGCCCGCCCTGCCGGGGCATGAAATCCTCCGGCCCGGCCAGTTCCCCGTCTTCGAGCAGCAACATCGGCACCAGGTCATATCCATGGACGCGCCGCTGTGGCAGGGTCACGATCGGCTGCATATGCACGATGATCCGGTCTTCCGCCACCGCCTGACGAACAAGCTCGGTGGGTATAACCGGTTCCTCCGGTTTCGGGGTGGAACCCGCCGGTTTCTGCCCCCCATGCCCGCTTTCTGCCCGATCGGCAACCCCACGCGACTGTTCCGTCCCACGTTCCTCGATCTCGGCCACCGCTTCGGCCAACTGGCGTACCACCGACCCCAGAACCGATATGTCCGCTTCAAGCACCTGGATACGCGAACCAAGGTCAAGTTCTTCAATTTCACGAAACTTGTGGCTGAATTTTTCCACGATCGCCGATTCCCGGGAAACGATTCGGGTCAGATCCCCGATGGTGCGTTCAAGCACCTTGTCCGAACGCCGGCGCAATTCCAGTCCAAGCCCCAGGGCACCACCCACCAGCACCACCATGCCCGCAAGCGCCGCCTCTATGGGGGTGAACCCGAGGCTGAAATACAGTGTGGCACCCACGCTGGCGCTGAAAATGGCAATAAACAAATACACAAAATTGCGCACGCCACCGCCCCGCCGGATTAACCTCAAACGCCTTGATCAGCCTACCATCGGGCCCGCGTCGATTAAAGCACGGTTTGCAATTGGCCCCCACCCGTGGCCGGAAAAACACAATCGGCCCACTTTGCGAACTGTTTGTTTACCATGATTGGCAACAATGGGGCCCAGGGACAAGAAAGTCCGGAAAAAAGTCCAGCGAGTTTCCCAGAACAGGAGGGCAGCGATGCAAGTGATCGCAAGCCAGGGGCGCCCACAACGGGTATTGATCGTCGAACAGGGCCACAAACTGGCCTCAGCCGCCCAACAATGGGCCCAATCCGACAACCACTGCGCTTATGCGGTCGAGCAGGTGGCGTGTGGTCGCGCCGCACTGGACCGGATCAAATCGGAATTCTTTGATATTTTAGTGGTTCATGAGGACGCCATTTGCGATTTGGGCGCAAAAGACACCGCCAGTTCCCTGATCCGGCTGGCCCGAAAGGCACACAAATCCCTGATCGTGGTCATGTGCGAAAAAGTAACGGTTTCAGGCGCTGTTTCGGCCATGGGAGCGGGGGCCCATGACCTGATTGCAGTGCCATCAAGCGCTGCGCACCTGTTTGATCGGATCGAGCACCTCAGAGAACGCCACCGCAAGCCCCAGGGCGGCCCCGCTTCAGCACCCCAGGAAGCAGATTTCGCCGGATTTGTCGGTTATTCGCCGCAAATGCGGGCACTTTACGGGCAAATTCAGCGCGTGGCCCCCTCAAGCGCTCCGGTATTCATCACCGGGGAAAGCGGCACCGGCAAAGAAGTGTGCGCCGAAGCACTGCACGCCAAGTCGCCCCGGGCCAAGGGCCCGTTCATCGCCATAAATTGCGGCGCCATTCCAAGAGATTTAATGGAGGCGGAACTGTTCGGGGTCGCCAGGGGCGCATTTACCGGGGCCACCAACGACCGGGCGGGCGCAGTGGAAATGGCCGACGGCGGCACCTTGTTGCTCGATGAAATCGGTGAGATGGAACTGGGGCTTCAAGCAAAACTGTTACGATTTGTGCAAACTGGCGAGGTCACCCGGGTGGGCGACCCGTTGCCGCGCAAGGTCAATGTGCGGATCATTTGCGCAACCAATCGCGATCCGCGGCAAATGATTGCCGAGCGGCGGTTCCGCGAAGATCTGTTTTACCGGCTGCACGTGCTGCCCATCCACTTGCCGACCTTGCGCCAAAGGCCCGGCGACATCGTAGCTTTAACCCAGATGTTCGTGACCAGGTTTGCCGCTGAAGAGCAAAAATCATTTGCCGGGGTAACTGAAGCGGCTGCCATGCTGCTCCAGAGCCGTCCCTGGCGGGGCAATGTACGCGAACTGCAAAACCTGGTCCGCCGAATCGTGGTCATGTTTGATGGCGGACCGCTGGACGCCGAAATGGTGCGCAGTGCGGACAGGGTCGATTATGCCGCCAATCCCGGCCCCATCCAGGCACCCCGATCCCCCGGCATGACCGACAGGGGGTCTGATGCGTCAGCCATAACCCCCATGTGGCAGCAGGAGCAGGCAATCATCGAGCAGGCGCTGGCGGCATTCGGCGGCAATATTTCCAGGGCCGCAGCGGCACTGGAAATCAGCCCGTCAACGATTTACCGCAAGAAACACGCTTCTTATCGGCGAAAGCACACAGACCAGCCCGGCAACCGGGACTGGCATGGCGCCATAGGCGCAAACGCGGCCTGAGCAACCGCAGAAATTACACCGGCAGGCCGGTTCGCGCCTTAACGGTCCGAATGGACATGTTCGACTGCACCCGCGCCACCCCGGGCAGCCGGGCCAGAAGCCGCCGGTGCAACCGCTCGAAATCCTCATGGTCACGGCACACGATGCGCAGCAGATAATCCGCCTGCCCGGCCATGAGATGACATTCGAGCACCTCGGGCACGTCGCGTACCGCCGCCTCGAACGCATCCAGCGAAGGTTCTGACTGGCTTGACAGGCTGACCTCGATGAAAAACATCATTTCAAAGCCCAGCGCCGATGCCCCCAGCACCGCCCGATAACCTTCGATTATCCCCCGCTCTTCGAGGATTTTTACCCGCCGGTGGCAGGCCGAAGCCGAAAGACCAGCCGCCGCCCCCAGTTCCGCCATGGAGCACCGACTGTCATCCTGCAGGGCCCGCAGGACCCGGCAGTCTATGTCATCGATGGATTTCATCCCGCAATTTCCGTGAGTTGTCGAACAGTTTTCAGCAATATGTTACAATATCAGGAAATTTGAAACAATATTCGATGGAAACCGGGTTACAGTACCTGATCGCGAAAGGGAGCGGCCATGCAAATCGGCGTACCATCGGAAATCAAGGTTCACGAATACCGCGTCGGTCTGACCCCGGAGTCCGTGGCCGAATTTACCGCCGCCGGGCACACGGTGACGGTTCAGAGCGGTGCCGGCGATGGCATTGGTGCTATAGATGATCACTACATCAGCGCCGGGGCGAAAATTTCCGCCGATGGCGCTGAAATTTTTGCCAGCGCCGACATGATCATCAAGGTCAAGGAACCCCAGGCCTCCGAGCGTGCCATGTTGCGCCCCGGGCAGATATTGTTCACCTACCTGCATCTGGCCCCCGATCCTGAACAAACCGCCGATCTGGTCAAATCCGGCGCTATCTGCATTGCCTACGAGACGGTCACCGATGCTGCCGGCGGCCTGCCCCTGCTAAAACCCATGAGCCAGGTGGCCGGGCGCATGTCGGCCCATGCCGGAGCCAATGCCCTGGAAAAGGCCCATGGTGGCCGGGGGGTGCTGCTTGGCGGCGTGCCCGGGGTCATGCCGGGAAAAGTGGTCATTCTCGGCGGTGGCGTGGTCGGTTTTAACGCTGCCCAGATGGCGGTGGGCATGCACGCCGATGTCACAATCCTCGATCGCAACCCGGTGGTGCTTGAACGGCTGGAAAACCATTTTGAATCCAGCGCCAAGGTTTTATATTCCACCGCCGCTGCTCTGGCCGCTCAGGTCGCCGAAGCCGATCTGGTCATCGGCGCGGTGCTGGTGCCGGGGGCCGCCGCTCCCAAACTGGTCACACGGGCCATGCTTTCGACCATGAAGCGCGGCGCGGTGCTGGTGGATGTCGCGATCGATCAGGGGGGGTGTTTTGAAACTTCCCGCCCCACAACCCATGCCGACCCCACTTATATGGTCGACGGCATTGTCCATTATTGCGTCGCAAACATGCCCGGCGCCGTGGCCAGAACCTCAACATATGCCCTTAATAATGTCACCTTGCCCTGCGGGCTCGATATCGCCAACAAGGGCTGGCGGCGGGCCCTGCACGATGATGCCCATCTCAAGGCGGGTCTGAACGTGGCCGAAGGCAAGGTAACCTGCGCCCCGGTCGCCCGGGATCTCGGCTATGAATTCACCCACCCCGATCTGGTGATTTCTTAACCGCCCCAGGCCGCCCCACGGGCCGCCCACTGGTCGCCATCGAACGTGCCGCCGAAGTGCGCGCCTTTTTTTCGTTCCGTCATTACCCGGCTTGTCCGGGTAATCCAGTCTTTAAGCGCCAATTTCCTGACCCACCTCGAAAACCGTCACCGAGCGCCCCGACACCTCCGATTGCTTCGCACCCGTCTCAAAGGCCGGTGGCACTTCGGGATGCGAACAAAGCACCCGTTGCCATGCCCACCCGGCCAATTCGGGCAAAACAACTTGCCGGCGTCCCGCATCCCGGTTGAACCAGACCGCCAGATGCTGGCCATCGGCAAACAGGGCCATACCAAAACACGACAGGTCCGCCCGCTCCCATTCCGGTGTCGTCAGTTCCACCCCGTTGGTGCCAAGCCAGACCACATCGCGCCACCCCTTCACTCCTTTGGTGCCGGTCAGGAATTTCTCGCCGCCAAGGCAGGGCGAACGCGCCCGCAGCCGCATCAGTTCACCAAAGAACCCCGCAAGGTCTTTTTCCGCGTTGGCCCAGTCCAGCCATACGGTCTCGTTGTCCTGGGCATAGGCGTTGTTGTTGCCTGACTGGGTGCGCCCGAATTCATCCCCCGCCGCCAGCATCGGCGTGCCCTTCGATACCGCAAGTGTTGCCAGCAGCGCCCGCCGGTCGGCAAGTCGCCGCGCCTCCACCTCAGCGCTGCCCCCAAGCCCTTCCTCGCCGCAATTCCATGAAAAATTGGCATCGTGCCCGTCGCGGTTGTCCTCGCCGTTGGCCAGATTTTGCTTGTGCGAAAAACTCACCAGATCGCGCAGGGTAAAGCCGTCATGGGCGGCAACAAAATTTACGCTGGCCCGGGCGGTGCGATGGGCCGAGCCGAAAATATCCGCCGAACCGGCCAGCCGTGTGGCCAGTTGGGCCCCCCACCCGTCATCCCCGCGCCAGAACCGGCGCACATCGTCGCGATATTTATCGTTCCACTCGTAAAACCCGCGCCCGAATGCCCCCAATTGATACCCGTCGGGTCCCATGTCCCAGGGTTCGGCAATCAGGGTCAGCCCCCCAAGGACCGGGTCGCGCCGGATGGCTTCCAGCAGCACCGAGTTATGTTCAAACCCGTCAGCGGTCCGCCCCAGACTGGTGGCCAGATCGAACCGGAAGCCCGAAACTCCGATCTCGGTGGCCCAGTAGCGCAGGCAATCGAGAACCAGCCGCTGCACCAGAGGCCGCTCGGTGGCCAGCGTGTTGCCGGTTCCCGTATCATTGACCAGTTCAAGCCGGTCTGCGGGTCCGAAATGTCGAAAATAGGTCAGATTGTCCAACCCCCGCATGCTTAAGGTCGGCCCCAGATCGTCCCCTTCCCCGCTATGGTTGAACACCACATCCAGCACCACCGACAGGCCCGCTTTCCTCAAGGTTGCGCAAAGGGTACGCATTTCGTCCGGCCCCCCCGGGCACAGCCCCGGATCCGGGGCAAAATGGGTCACCGGGTTGTACCCCCAGGCGTTGTGCAGGCCGGTTCCCGCCAGATGCCGGTCGTCGATAAACCCCGCGATCGGCATCAGCTCGATGCAATCGGCGCCAATAGAAACAAAATGCTCGAGGACCGCCGGCTCCCCCAATGCCGAAACCGTGCCGCGCCAGTTCTGGCGAACACCGGGATGGTTCATGGAAAATCCGCGCACATTGATCTCGTAGATCAGGTTTGGCGCCGGCTGCGGCGGTGGCGGATCCAGCACAAGATTGACGGCAGGTGAAGGTTTCCCGACGATCGCTTTAGGCACCAGATCAGCGGTGTCGGTTGCCTCCGGTCGGATAAGCGAAAGAGCGGGGTGGGCCACAAACCGCCGGTCGAGATGGCGGGCATAGGGGTCCACCAGCAGCTTTTCGGGGTCAAACCACAGGCCTCTTGCGGGTGCATATTCACCGTCGGCCCGCAATCCATAACGCTGCCCGGCGCCAACACCTGCCACCAGAACGTAAAACAGCCCCCCCGACCCCCGTTCCATTTCAATCCGGTCGGTTTCCCGGTCATCATCGTCAAACAGGCACACCCATATTCTCGCAGCGGTCAGCGACGAAACGGCGAACTGCACCCCCCCATCCACCACGAACGCCCCCAGCCGTCGCGGCGCTTCATGTTCGACAGTGGGCTCGGGGCCGGCCAAAATCTCACGTAATGACATCCGGGGCGTCGCGCCCCAGATGAGACCGGATACCCGCCACCTCTTCAGCGATGGCCTTCAGTCCCGCCAGCGCAACCTGTGTATCCTGACCCAGATCACCCTCTGGCGGTTCATACCGGTCCATATAAAGCCGCACAGTCGCCCCCACGGTACCGGTGCCCGACAGCCGCAAAATGATCCGCGCCCCGTCGGCAAAAATCAGCCGGATCCCCTGTTTTTCCGCTTTGGACCCGTCGATGGGGTCCACATAGGCAAAATCATCAGCGCTTTGGATGATCTGCCCGCCATAAACCGAACCGGGTAACGATGAAAGCCGGTCCCGCAATGATCCCATCAGCGCCGCGGCCCCAGCCGCCTCCACCCCTTCATAATCATGCCGGGAATAGTAGTTGCGCCCGAATTTTGCCCAGTGGTCGGTCATGATCTCAGCCACACCCTTGCGTCGGGCCGCCAGGATGTTCAGCCACATTAAAATCGCCCACAGTCCGTCTTTTTCACGCACATGATCCGACCCTGTGCCGGCGCTTTCCTCACCGCAGATCGTGATTTTTTCCGCGTCCAGCAGATTGCAGAAATATTTCCAGCCCGTGGGCACTTCATACAGGTCCACTCCCAGTTTTTGCGCCACCTTGTCCGCAGCAGCGCTGGTCGGCATGGACCGGGCAATTCCGGAAATACCCTGCGCATATCCCGGCGCCAGATGGGCGTTGGCGGCCAGAACCGCCAGCGAATCCGATGGCGCAACGATAATCCCGCGCCCCAGGATCATGTTTCGGTCCCCGTCCCCGTCCGAGGCGGCCAGAAAATCGGGGCTGTCCGCTGACATGGCCAGATCAACCAGATGTTTGGCATGCACCGGGTTGGGGTCGGGCGCCTCGCCGCCAAAATCGGGCTTGGGTTGCCCGTTGATCACCGTGCCCGCCGGCGCCCCCAGCAGCTTTTCAAATATGTGCCGCCCGTAAGGGCCGGTCACCGCATGCATGGCATCGAAGCGCATTAAAAATCCGCCCGCCAGCAGGTCTGTGATCGCGTCAAAATCAAACAGCTTTTCCATCAGCGCCGAATAGGCCGCAACCGGGTCGACGATGCTCAAGGCCATTGGCCCCACTTCGGTGTCCCCGGGCCGGCTCAGGTCCACATCATCGGATGCCATCGTGTGATAGCTGTCGATGGCGGTGGAACGGGCAAAAATCGCCTCGGTGAGACGTTCCGGCGCCGGGCCGCCATTGCCGATATTGTATTTGATGCCAAAGTCGCCCTCCGGTCCCCCCGGGTTATGGCTGGCGCTTAACACGATCCCGCCCAACGCCGAATATTCACGAATGGCCTGGGAAACCCCCGGCGTCGACATCAGCCCGTCTTTGGCGCACACCACCCGCCCAAAGCCGTTGGCCGCCGCCATGCGGATAACTTTTTGCACCACCACGTCATTATAATAGCGCCCGTCGCCGCCCACGATCAGGGTTTGCCCATCTACGCCGTCCAGACAGTCAAAAATCGACTGAACGAAATTCTCCACATAGTTGGGCTGTTCGAAAACCCGCACCCGTTTGCGCAACCCGCTGGTTCCCGGTCGTTGATCTTCAAATGGCGTGGTGGCCATGGTCGCAATGTCGCTCAATTCGTTTTCCCCTTGATCAAGGCCCGGTACAGATCGGCGTAGGCCTCGGCGCTGCGCCGCCAGGATACATCGGTCTTCATGCCCCGGCGTACCAGTTTGCGCCAGATTGCCGGTTGTTTGTATAGCTGAACCATACGCGCCACCGCCTCTAAAAGACTTGGCCCGTTCACCGGCCAGAATTGTACGCCCGTGGCCACCCCCGCATTTACCGCCGCAATGTTGGCATCAATGATCGTGTCGTTTAATCCCCCGACCCGGGCCACGATCGGCACCGCGCCATAACGCAGGCCATAAAGTTGGGTAAGGCCGCAGGGCTCAAACCGTGAAGGGATCAAAATGGCGTCCGCCCCCCCTTGCATGAGATGGGCCAGCCCTTCGTCATAGCCGATTTTGACCCCGACCCGACCCGCATGTTTGGCCGCGACCGCAAGCAACCCTTTTTCAAAAGTCGCCTCCCCCGAACCCAGAACGATCAGCCGCGCCGGCAAACCGACAATCTGATCGGCGGTGTCGAGCAGCAGATCGATGCCCTTTTGCTCGGTTAATCGTGAAATCACCGCAATCAGCGGCCCCCCGTCGGCCTCGAGCGAGAACCGCGCCTCCAGCGCCTGCCTGTTGATTTCGCGTTTCTTGATCAAAGCGGGAGAAAACTGCGCTTCCAGCGCCGCATCGGTGGCCGGATCCCATACCCCGGTGTCAATGCCGTTGACGAACCCGTAAAGATCGTCCAACCGGGAGCGTAACACCCCGTCCAGCCCCATGCCCGCTTCTGTTCTGGTAATTTCCCGGGCATAGGTGGGACTGACGGTTACGATGGCGTCCGCCGAGGTCAGCCCGCCCTTCAGGAACCCCACCCCCCCGTAAAATTCCATGCCCTCCAGCGAAAACGCCGCCTGCGGCAACCCCAGACCGGAAAAGACATCGGCCGAAAACTGCCCCTGAAACGCCAGATTATGCACGCTGAGCACCGATTTTGCCGCCCCGTTGCCCCCGTACCGCATGTACACCGGGGCCAGCGCCCCCTGCCAGTCATGGGCGTGCACGATCTGCGGATTATACCCTTCCACAAGTCCGCCCCCGATCTGCGCCCCCACCAGCCCCAGAGCGCCAAACCGGGCCCAGTTGTCGTCAAAATCCTGGCCATCGGCGCCCGAATACGGGCCCCCGGCCCGGTCAAACAGATGGGGTGCGTCAAGCACCAACAGTTCAAGCCCCGCCGCCCGTCCCGCAATCAGCCGCCCCGAACCGCCAAACAGCATATCGAACTTGGCCGCCACCCGCCCCTGCCGCAGGGTTTTCAAAATCGTGCGATACCCCGGTACCAGGGTGCGAACCCGCACATCCTGGGCGGCAAGCGCCCCCGGCAGGGCCCCGGCCACGTCCCCCAGTCCGCCGGTCTTGATCAGCGGGAAGACCTCCGGGGTAACGCTTAAAACGTCGATCATCTGCCCCACATTTGCCCCCATGCTTTTGTGATCCCAACCCTATTTCGATGCCAGATACTTCTCGATCATGGGTGCGGTAACCAGCACGACGCCCTTTTGTGTCCGCCGGAACCACTTTTGATCAAACTCCGCATCTTCCCCGATCACCAGTCCCTCGGGCACCGATACGCCCCGGTCCAACACCACGTTTTTCAACCGTACATTGCGCCCGATCTCGCAATAGGGCAGCACCACCGCCTGATCGAGCTCGGAAAAAGAGTGCACCCGCGCGCCCGTGGATAAAAGGGTACGATAAAGCGATGCGCCCGACACCACACAATCCCCCGCCACCAGCGACGATATCGCCTGTCCCCGCCGGCCCTCATAATCATGAACGAATTTTGCCGGCGGATTGATTTCCGCATAGGTCCAGATCGGCCAGTCCCGGTCATACAGATCCAGTTCCGGGGTCGCCTCGCACAAATCGATATTGGCCTGCCAATAGGCGTCCACGGTGCCCACGTCGCGCCAATATGCCACATCCTCCTTGGACGAACGCACACACGAATGGGGAAACCGGTGGGCAAAGGCCGAACCATTATCCACAATATGGGGGATGACATCACGGCCAAAGTCATGGCTCGATTCTGCTTCCGCCGCATCCCGGCGCAACTGGTCCATCAAAAACGAGGTCTCAAACACATAAATGCCCATGGAGGCCAGCGCCATGTCGGGCTTGTCGGGAATGGCGGGCGGTTGGCCGGTTTTTCAATGAATTTCTCGATCCGGTCAGCGGCGTCCACATGCATGACCCCGAACCCGGTGGCCTCCATGCGTGGCACCTCCAGGCACCCCACCGTTACATCGGCGCCGGTGCTTTCGTGCTGGCGCAGCATGAGTTCATAGTCCATCTTGTAAATGTGGTCCCCGGCCAGAATGACCACATAGCGCACCCCGGTATCCTCGATGATATCCATGTTCTGATAGACCGCATCGGCGGTGCCTGCGTACCATTTGTCTGCCCCGGTGCGCTGGCTGGCGGGCAAAATATCAAAACTCTCGTTGCGTTCGGTATGCAGGAAATTCCAGCCCCGCTGCAGGTGCCGGATCAGGGAATGGGCCTGATACTGGGTGGCAACGGAGATCCGGCGAATGCCGGAATTGATGGAATTGGATAAGGCAAAATCAATGATCCGCGATTTGCCGCCGAAAAACACCGCCGGTTTGGCTCGCCGGTTGGTCAATTCAACCAGCCGCGACCCCCGCCCGCCGGCCAGAACATAGGCCATGGCGTCCCGGGCCAATGGCGCCGGATTTCTATAATTCGACATTTTTACAGCCCTTGCCTTTTTTGGATTTTCCCTACGGCCCCTCAAACTCCAGGATCAGCGTGGCCAGCGGCGGCAACGTGAGCGTGATCGCCGCCGGGCGCCCCTCATAGTTTCCCTTTTTCGCCACTATGGTACCCATACCCAGATTTCCGCAATTGGTACCGCCATAAATTTGTGCATCCGTATTGATGCGCTCCCGCCAGCACCCCGCCAGCGGCACCGGCACCACATATCCGGTCCGCACTGTTGGCGTGAAGTTGGCGATAACGACCACGGGCGCCGCCTCGCCAGCCCGGCGCAAAAAGGCAAAAACCGAATTTTCATGATCGTTGGCGATCAGCCATTCAAAGCCTTCGGGCTCACAGTCACGCCCGTAAAGGGCCGGTATCGAGCCATAGGCGCCGTTCAGATCGGCCACCAGCCGCCGCACCCCTTCATGGGCCGGGGCGTCCAGCAATTCCCAGTCCAGCGCCCCGTTGTCATTCCACTCCGCCCGCTGGGCGAATTCCTGGCCCATGAACAGCAGTTTCTTGCCCGGATACCCCCACATGAACCCGTAGTAAGCCCGCAGGTTGGCAAACTGCCCCCAGTCATCCCCCGACATTTTGCTCAAAAGCGAACCCTTGCCATGCACCACTTCGTCATGGCTGAGGGGCAGCACGAAATTTTCCGAAAAAGCGTACAAAAGCCCGAACGTAAGATCATTATGGTGATAGCGCCGATGGATCGGCTCCCGGCCCATATAGCTTAACGTGTCGTGCATGAAGCCCAGGTTCCACTTGAAGCCAAAACCCAGTCCACCGCTCGAGACCGGATGGCTGACCCCGGGCCAGGCGGTGGATTCTTCGGCAATGGTAAAGCTGCCCTTGTGGGCAGCATAGGTTTCGCTGTTGACCCGCTTGATGAACGAAACTGCTTCAAGATTTTCATTGCCCCCCCGTTCATTGGCATCCCACTCCCCCGGCTGGCGCGAATAATCGAGATAGAGCATGGACGCCACCGCATCCACCCGCAACCCGTCCAGGTGAAACCGGTCGAGCCAGTAAAGGGCATTGTTGATCAGGTAGGCGGCCACCTCGCGCCGGCCGAAATTATAGATCGCGGTATTCCAGTCTGGATGAAAGCCGCGCTTGGGGTCCGCATGTTCATAAAGCGCGGTTCCGTCAAACCAGGCCAGCCCGTGTTCATCGGTCGGGAAATGGGCCGGCACCCAATCGAGAATAACCCCGATCCCCTGCCCGTGTGCTGTATCCACAAACCGGGCAAACCCTGCCGGATCGCCAAACCGGGCGGTAGGCGCGAACATGCCGATGGGCTGGTAGCCCCAGCTTGGATCATAGGGGTGCTCGGTGATGGGCAGCAGCTCGATATGGGTAAATCCCATGTCGCGCACATAGGGAACGAGCTGTTCGCCAAGCTCATCATAGGAAAGCGCGCCCCCGTCCGGATGCCGCCGCCACGACCCCAAATGCACCTCATAGGTGGACATGGGAGACCGTCTGGGGTCCCGCTGTGCCCGGGCCTGCATGTAATCGCCATCCGACCACACGAACGGCGCCGGATCGGCCACCACCGACCCGGTTTTTGGCCGCAGTTCCGCCTGCCGGGCGAACGGGTCGGCCTTAAGGGGCAGTTTCTCGCCCAAAGGTCCGATCAGTTCGAACTTGTACACGGCCCCCGGCCCCACCCCGGGCAGAAATATCTCCCACACCCCGGCCGGCGCCCGCTTGCGCATCGGGTGCACCCGCCCGTCCCAGCCGTTAAAATCCCCCACCACCGAAACCCGGGTCGCATTGGGGGCCCAAAGCGCAAAGTGGGTGCCCGGGACCCCCTCAAATTCCATCGGGTGGGCACCGAACCGCTCATAAAGTTTTAAGTGCGACCCCTCACCGATGTAATAATCATCTAACGGTCCAAGAACCGGCCCAAATGAAAACGGGTCGATCATGGTCCAGGATGCGTCAGGGGTGTGGACTTCAAACTGGATCGGCGCCCGCCCGGAAACGCCGATTTTCCCCTCGAAAAACCCGTCTGTTCCCCGCGCTTTCAAGGTGCCAAGGGGGGCGCCATCAAGGCTGAGAACCTCAATTTGAGTGGCCCCCGCCACATAGGCCCGCGCCACCCAGAAATCGCCTTTTTGATGCAAGCCGAGCACCGAAAACGGATCGGCATGCCCGCCGGCCACAATCCCGGCGATCTCTTTTGGTGCGGCCTGCCAGCGTTCGCGCGCTCCGGATTTGCTCACCACACCCTGCGTCCGCCGCCGTTCATATCACCCCCCAGATTTCACGCGCATATTCCAAAATCGTCCGATCCGAGGAAAACCAGCCCATATTGGCGGTATTGGCAATCGCCATTTCACCCCACCTCGCCTGGTCCTGCCAAATCCCGTCCAGCTTGCGTTGCGCGCTGTGATAGGCGTCAAAATCCGCCGCCACCATGAACCAGTCATGATCATACAGCGCGCCGATCAACTCGGTATATCGCCCCACATCGTCGGGAGAAAACACGCCGCTGGCAACAGCGTCGAGGGCCTCGCGCAAATTGTGCGAGCGTTCGATTATGGCCCTTGGCTGGTGGCCCTTGGTCCGGTTCTTTTCCACCTGTTCAACGCTGAGGCCGAAAATTTCGATGTTCTGCGCCCCCACCCGCTCGACCATTTCCACATTGGCGCCGTCCAGGGTGCCAATGGTCAGCGCCCCGTTCAGCGCCAGCTTCATATTGCCGGTGCCGGAGGCCTCCATGCCCGCGGTTGAAATCTGCTCGCTAAGATCGGCACCCGGAATAATCACTTCGGCCGCCGATACATTATAGTTGGGCAAAAACGCAATCTTGAGCAATCCGCGCACCGCCGGATCACCATTGACCACCCGGGCCACATCATTGATCAGCTTGATGATCAGCTTGGCCTGCCAGTACCCCGGCGCCGCCTTGCCGGCAAAGATCTTGACCCGGGGCACCCAGTTTGTTTCGGGATGGGCCCGGATGGTATCATAATGGGCCACCGCTTCGAGAATATTGAGCAATTGGCGCTTGTATTCGTGCACCCGCTTGATCTGCACGTCAAAAAGCGCATCGGGGTCGACCTTAAGCCCGACCCGCTCGCCGATCATATTGGAAAGCTGTATTTTGTTGTCGCGTTTGACCGCCCGGAACTGTTCCTGGAAGTCGGTATCCTTTTTGTGGTCGTTCAGTTTGGCCAGTTCGTTGATATCGTCCTTGAACCCCTCCCCGATCCGCGACCCGATCAGTTTTGTCAGCCCCGGGTTGCATTGAAAAAGCCAGCGCCGCGGGGTCACCCCGTTGGTTTTGTTCGAGATCCGCTTGCCGTACAACCGGTGCAACTGGCGAAACACCGTTTTTTTCATCAAAGAGGTATGCAGCGATGAAACCCCGTTTACCGCATGAGACCCCACAAATGCCAGTTGTCCCATGCGCACATAGCGCCCGCCGTTTTCATCGATCAGCGATAACGCCCGAATGTCCCCATCACCGAACTTTCCCGCCTCGCGCGCTTCGGCCAGCAGCCCCGCATTGATGGAATATATGATCTGCATCTGGCGCGGTAAAAGTCGCTCGATGAGCGCCACCGGCCAGGTTTCCAGCGCTTCGGGCAACAAGGTGTGGTTGGTATAGGAAAACACCCCCCGGGCGATATCCCATGCCGCCGCCCAGTCATAAAAATGCACATCCACCAGCAATCGCATCATTTCAGCGATCGAAATCGCGGGATGGGTGTCGTTGAGTTGAATGGCCATCTTGTCGGCCATATTGTCCAGGGTGCCATATTGCTGCAGGTGCCGGCGGAAAATATCCTGCAACGAGGCCGAGGAGAAAAAGAACTCCTGTTTTAGCCGTAATTCCTGGCCCGCCGGCGTTGAATCGGCAGGATAAAGAACCCGCGTAATGATCTGGGCCCGCGCGCTTTCTTCCACTGCACCTAAATGATCGCCTGAATTGAACCGGTCCAGAACCATCGGGTCCACCGGCTGCGCGCTCCATAGGCGCAAGGTGTTTACCCGGGCGCCCCGCCAGCCCACCACCGGCGTGTCAAACGCCACCGCCAGCACATGCTCAGCCGGGTGCCATTCGTGGGCCATGGTCCCGTCCGGCCGGGGATGGGCCTCCACCGTGCCGCCAAAACCCACCTCATAGGCGCTTTCCCGCCGCTCGAATTCCCACGGGTTTCCGTGGGCCAGCCACTCCTCGGGCAACTCGACCTGCCAGCCGTCCGCCAGTTCCTGACGGAACAATCCATTCTGATAGCGAATGCCATAGCCGTAGGCGGGAATTCCCACGCTGGCCATGCTTTCCATGAAACACGCCGCTAGCCGCCCCAGCCCACCGTTACCCAGCGCCGCATCCGCCTCCAGCGGTAAGATATCCTCAAGAACCACATCGAATTTCCCCAGTGCGGTTCGAACCTGGTCCATCAGGCCCAGATTGCTCATGGCATCGCGCAGCAACCGGCCCACCAGAAATTCCAGGGACAAATAATACACCCGCTTGCCTTCCTCGGCATAGGTCTTGCGGGTTGCCGCCATCCAGCTGTCAATCATGCGGGCGCGCACCACCAGCACCGTGGCCGTGAGCCAGTCATGTGGCCGGGCCACAATCGGATCCTTGCCGATGGAATAGGTTAAACGTTCAAGAATTTCCCGTGCCAGGGTTCCCGCATCATTTTCCCTCAGGGCCGGGGTTGGCACATCAAGATTGACCGGTTTTGCCACCATGGTGCACTCCTTTGGTTATTCAGGTCCAAGACCCTTCAGTATAGCTTAGGGTCTCGATCCTGGTTCAGGCCGTGCTCCTCCCCACCGCCAATATTGCGCCACCTGATCTGCTTTGACCACCCATTTTTCGCAATGCGAGCATCCGTTATTGTACGGCAACGGCAAATGCCGGTGGCCGGATCGATACACAAATGTTCATTTGTTTTCACGCCGCGCGCCAACTTGCGGGTTCTGTTTCAAAATCAGCACCGTGACCCATCGATCAAGGGAGAAAAACCGAAATGAAAACACCCGGCCCAATAGGCCTTGATGCCGATGTGCGCGCCGCCGCGCCGACTGTGCTGGTGTTATTGGCATTTTTTGTACTGGTTACCTATGTGCCGGGCTTGTCCATCGCCCTGCCCTATGCGTTCATGGGGCCGGAACTGATTTTAACAAGATAGACGCCGCAACCGATCGCGGTATCCGCACCCGACAGGGAAGTTATGAGTCAAAAAATAATCATCGACACCGATCCGGGCCAGGACGATGCGGTCGCCATATTGCTCGCGCTGGCCTCGCCTGCCGAACTCGACGTGCTGGGGGTCGTGGCCGTGGCCGGCAATGTGGGGTTAAGCCAGAACGCCAAAAACGCTCTTAAAGTGGTTGAATTGTCGGGCAGAACCGAGGTTGGCGTCTATGCCGGATGTGCCGGTCCCATGCGGCGAAAACTGGTCACCGCCGAGCATGTCCATGGCAAGACCGGGCTCGACGGACCCGATCTGCCTGAACCCAAAATCACCCTGCAACCCGAACACGGGGTTGATTTTATCGTGTCGACACTTCGCGCCGAACCGGCCGGCACCGTCACCTTGTGTGCGCTTGGGCCACTGACAAATCTGGCCATGGCGTTCATCAAAGCCCCCGATATTGTCACCCGGGTTGAAAAGATCGTTCTCATGGGCGGCGCCTATTTCGAGGTTGGCAACATCACCCCCGCCGCCGAGTTCAACATCTATGTGGATCCCGAGGCGGCCCATGTGGTGTTTACCTCCGGGGTGCCCATTGTTCAGATTCCTCTGGATGCCTCCCACGGGGTTTTAACCACCCGTGAGCGGCTGGCCGGTTTTCGCACGCCCGGCAACCGCACCGGTCAGGCGGTGGCCGAAATGCTGTCGTTTTCCGAGCGCTTTGACCTCGAAAAGTACGGCTCCATCGGCGCCCCGCTTCACGACCCGTGCGTCATCGCCTATCTTCTTGAACCGGACCTGTTCAAAGGCCGCAAAATCAATGTCAGCATTGAGATGGCGAGCGAACTGACCCGGGGCATGACCGTGGCTGACTATTGGGGCATTACCGACCGGCCCAAAAACGTGTTGTTTGTTCGTTCCGCCAATGCCGAAGGGTTTTACGAGCTGTTGACCGAACGGCTGGCGCGGTTGCCTTAACGCACCAGCAACGCCCGAAAATCATTGACATTTGTGCCCGTGGGCCCGGTCATGAACAAATCACCAACGGCCTCAAAGGCGGTGTAACTGTCATGTCCGGCCAGTGCCATTTCCGGATCGACGCCCGCCGCCCGCATCCGGGCCACGCTAGTGCCATCGGCGAACGCCCCCGCATTATCTTGGTTGCCATCGATGCCATCGGTATCGGCGGCCAGCGCCGCCACCCCGTCAACTCCTTCAATGACCAGAGCCAGCGCCAGTAAATACTCGCAATTGCGCCCGCCCCTGCCCGCCGAGCCGCCGCCAACCGTCACGCTGGTTTCGCCGCCGGACAGAAAAACCCGCCGGCCTTTTTCCGCCACCGTCGCCTTCAAGGCAAGACCATCGGCATGTCCCACACGTTTGGCCTCCCCTTCAATGGCGTCAGACCCCGGCACGGCTTTCAGCCCCATGGATATCGCCGATTTCGCCGCCGCCGCCAGCGACAGCGCTGCCGAAGCGATCACATGAACCTCATTGTCGGCAAACCGGGGATCGTTTGGCAACGGTGCCGGGACCCGCTCCTCATCAAGCATTTTCTGCATGGCCCGGGGTAATTCAACGCACCACTTTGAAACCAGCGCCCGTGCTTCGTCTGGTGTCGTCTCGTCCGGCACCGTGGGCCCCGAGGCGACCATGGCCGGATCATCCCCCGGCACATCGGAAATAATCAGCGTATGGACACGGGCCGGATGGGCCAGCGCCGCCAGCCGCCCCCCTTTGATACACGAGAACTGCTTGCGAATGGCGTTCATGGCCGAAATCGGCGCCCCGCACGATAAAAGCGATTGGTTCAGGGCAATTTCATCGCCAAGAGTCAGTCCGGGCATTGGCGAGGGCAACAGGGCCGATCCGCCCCCCGAAATCAGCGCCACCAGCAAATCATCGGCCCCAAGACCCGCCACCAGCGCTGCAATGCGCCGGGCCGCATCAGCCCCCGCCCCATCGGGCACCGGATGGGCGCCCTCCACCACCTCAACGCCCGCCACCGGGCAGCCAAACCCGGTCCGGGTGACAATCAGCCCCTCAGAAACATGGCCATAGGCCCGCCTAAAAGCCCGCCCCATCTGGGCCGAAGCCTTGCCCGCGCCGATGATCAGCGTTTTCCCCCGGGGTGGTTCTGGCAGGTGGTTCTTGATGGTTAGTTCCGGCTGGGCCGCCGCCACCGCCGCCTCAAACAACTGCGACAACAATTTCCTGTCGTTCTCGCGCATGGTCCTGGTCGCCAACCCGATAACTCTTAACTCAGCTTATGCCCGCATCCCGTTTGGCGATCCAGTCAAAATCCGGGTGATTTTTGAACCGCCATTTGCGTAACGGTCCGGCCATGACATTAAGATAATACATGTCAAATCCATAGGGCGCCCCGCACGGATGATGCCCTTTGGGAACCAGCACCACATCGCCATCCCCCACCGCCATGGTCTCGTCAAGCGACCCGTCCTCGGTGAAAACCCGCTGAATACCAAACCCCGTCGCCGGGTTAAGCCGATGATAGTAAGTCTCTTCGAGATAGGTCATGCGCGGAAAATCGTCTTCATCGTGCCGGTGGGGCGGATAGGACGACCAGTTGCCCTGGGGGGTAAAAACCTCGGTCACCAACAAACTGTCGGCCACATCGCTTTGTTCCATGGCAATGGGATGAA
>JAADFY010000228.1:0-1207 GCA_013152625.1 Alphaproteobacteria bacterium | reverse complement strand
GCGCCAATGCCGCGTTTTTCATAGCCGATGTCATCCAGAACCTTTGCCCGGTGCCCGCCCTTGCCCGGCGCAGAACATACCGCAAGCGTGCATTTTGTCGTTGCCACCGCCGACCAGTCAGCGCCATTTGGAATATAGGCGCAGGCCGGTTTGGTGCGTTCAAACACGTCCATTCGCGCCCCCATCTCGCCAAAGCTTTCCCCCGCGCCGGAAATTTCGGCCTTGCCCTCCACCAGCACCAAAATGACCTCCCGGTCGCCTGTGGTCTCACCGGCCTGATCCCCGGCCTCCAGATGATAAAGCGAGAACCCCACATAGCCCCAGTTGGCGCTTTGCGGCGTGATCTGGTGCACTTTGCCTTCGGTGCCGGAGGGTTTGATCAGCAAATCGGCCATTTCAGATGTTCCTTTCAGTCCGCCAGACCGGCGGCCGCGGCCATTTGTTTTAAGGCCTTAAGCCCCATGGATTGGTAGTGGTAAGGGTTCCGTACGGTCGGGTCCTGCTCCGCTTCGATCACCAGCCACCCCGAATAATCATGGGCCGCCGCCACTTCAAGCACCGGCTCGAACGCAACAGCACCCTCGGGGGCTCCCGGCACCGTGAAAACCCCCCGCCGCACCCCTTCAAGAAAACTCAGGTTTTCCCCATGCACCGCAGCCATGATGTCCGGGCGGACGTTTTTTGCATGAATATGGTTCACCCGGCCCATGTGTTTTTTTGCCACCGACAGCGCATCCCCGCCGGCGAGATATATGTGCCCTGTATCGAGCAGGAGTTTGGTCGCCGGCCCGGTGGCAGCCATGAACCGGTCAATCTCGTCCTCGTTCTCCACCACCGTGCCCATGTGATGATGATAGGCAAGATCTATGCCCTGATCAGCGCAGAATTGGCCGATTTCCTCCATGTCGGCCCCGAATTTTTCCCAGCCATCATCGTCAAGCCGTGGCCGGTCGCTCAAAGGCACTTCCGGGGTGCCCTGCACCGAATTAGAACATTCGCAGCCAATTATGACATTGCATCCCATGGCCTTTAACCGGTCGAGGGCCGGCTGAATGGCCTTCTTTTCATCCGCAACCGAACGGGCGAGCAATTCAAGCGAATACCATGCCGAGACAAACCGCAGACCGTGGGGGTCGAGAACCGCTTTAAGTTCGATCGGGTCGGCGGGGAACCGGCGGCCATTTTCGATGCCGTCAAATCCGATCCT
>JAADFY010000227.1:13952-18059 GCA_013152625.1 Alphaproteobacteria bacterium | reverse complement strand
TTGCCATGGTTTTTACCGGCATGCGCCATTTCCGTCACTAGAGCGTTTCCAGGATAAGTGGGTACCGGTTATCCGGTTCGGAAACGCGACCAAACAAGGACCAAAGCGTTCCCAGGATAAGTGGGTACCGGTTATCCGGTTCGGGAACGCGTCAACAAAGAACTAGCGCGGGCCAGCCTGGTGCTGTTTGACCCAGAAAAGACCCAGCCCCCCCGCGGCGAGCAATATGGCCACCGGCAGGACACCCTGCTGGGAACCGGTCATGGTGGTCACGATCGCCACCGCTATCGGCCCGATAAAAGCGGTGGCTCGACCGGTAAGGGCATAAAGCCCGAACGCTTCGGTGGTTTTTCCCGGTTCAACCTGATCCACCAGCAGGGTGCGCGAGGCGGCCTGAAGCGAACCGCCGGCGGCACCGACAAAGGCGCCGGCCACGTAAAATGTGACCAAAGGTAAATTGCTCTGCGGCGTAAGCGGCACCACAAACAGCATGGCATCGGGGGTAGTGGAAATAATGGCCAGGGACGCAACCACCAGCACAAAACAACTGGTCGCCACCACCGGCTTGGGGCCAAACCGGTGATCGGCTCGTCCGCCGACAAAAGCACCGATGGCGCCGGTTGTGGCCGCCAGAATGCCAAAAATACCGATCTGGATAATCGTCAGACCCAGAACCCCCACCCCGTAAATGCCGCCAAAAGCAAACAGGGCGTTTAGCCCGTCGCGATAAAGCATCGACGACATCAGGAACGCAAAATAGCTCACATCGGACGGCAGCCGTTTAATGGTCCGCCACAAGTCGGCCAGAGCCTGCCGGTTCGAGGCCGTCCGCGGGGCGGTGTTTTTCGCATCGGGCACGAACAAAAACAGCGGCAATACAAAAATCACGTACCAGATGGCCGTAAGCGGCCCCGAAGCCCGGTCCCCCTCATAAGCGGCAGCTTCAAGGCCGAACACCGGCTTAATCCCCAGGATCGTCGTGCCGGTTTCCGGGCTGGCCGACATGAAGCCGAGCACAATAATCAGCGAGACAACCCCGCCCACATAACCGAT
Organism: Alphaproteobacteria bacterium; assembly: GCA_013152625.1. GTDB lineage: Bacteria > Pseudomonadota > Alphaproteobacteria > Rhizobiales > Devosiaceae > JAADFY01. The sequence goes on along the minus strand of JAADFY010000227.1, from coordinate 17,006 downwards.
GGCCCAACCGGTGCCGGAAAGTTTGCCCAGTTCGGACCGGGGGACCAGCGATGGCATCATGGCATTGTTGAATATGGCGGCGAACTCAAACCCGAACATGGCAATCACAAACCCGATCAGGGCGATCGGTACGGCATTTTCGGTACCCGGAGCGGCGAAATAAAGGGCAAAAGCCCCCACAAACGCGAGCACTGAAAACCCGGCAATCCAGGGTTTTCGTGGCCCGGACCGGTCGGCCAGCGCGCCAAAAACCGGGGCCAGAATGGCAATGATCAGGCCACCTGCTCCCGTGGCCCACCCCCACATGGCTTGCCCCGAGGTCGGGTCCGGGGCGATGGCGGCGACAAAAAACGGCGCAAAGACAAAGGTGATGATAAGGGTGTGAAAAGGTTGCTCGGCCCAGTCAAACAGCATCCAGCTCGCCCGCGCCAACGGCGTGGAGCGTTGCGGTTGCTGCTGCGTTACGGCTGCCAACCGATCAGGACCGGGACAAATCGGACAACAGGCCGGCGGCCACCGAAAGGCGTGAAACCGTCAACTGGCCCTCAAGGATTTCAACCACCATGGACTGGGTCCGCTCGATCTCGTTTTTCCTTGTGTCGCGCCACTGCTTGAACGCCGCTTTTACACTTTTCTCGCCGTTCTGGAGCACATCCAGGGTGAGTTCTCTCTGGGCCCGCATCATATTGGCCACCGCCCGCCCCAGGGCCATGCGATCATAATAGTCGGCCACCGAAACACTATCGCCCATTTCCAGAATGCGGCCAAGTGAGAACGTCTCCAGCATGGCGAAATAGGCCCGGGCCGCGTCTTTAACGCTCATGGTGGAACGCTCGGCAATGGCGGAAATGTCCGAAGCAAGGGTGAGAACCGAGAGTTCGGCGATACGCCGGGCCAGAGGCGCCGGGGTGCCACCGGCCTCAAAGCCCTTGGCCTGATCGGCCACCGCTTTGGCCAGAAAGGGCGGCAACAGGTCCGCAAGGGTTTCGCGCACCGCTTTGACCCCGGCACAATATTGCTCGACCAGGGATGCAATGCCCCGGGTAAAGTCGGCATTGCGCAAAAACCAGGTGGTCTGTGCAAACAGCAAGGTGCGCACTTCCTCATAAAGTGCGATTTGTGTGTCACCGGCAATCTTGTTGTCCAGCCGGTCGATTTCGGCGTTAATGTCGGTCAGTTCAAACGCGTCCCGCGCAATCGCATAAGCAGAGGCGATCTGGGCGGCGGTGGCACCGGTGGCAGCGCTGAGCTGATGGACGAGGGCCGGCCCGCCCCGGTTGATCATGGCATTGGATAAGACGGTGGCAATGACTTCGCGCCGCAAACGATGGTTCTCGACGGTTTCAGGATAAGTGGCATTCAGCGTTGGCGGAAAGTAGCGCTGCAGTTCCTTGGCCAGATAGGGGTCATCGGGCACGTTTGAGGTAACCAGCTCGGCAAACAACAGGTTCTTTGCATAGGCCAGCAGCACCGAAAGTTCGGGCCGCGTCAAACCTTTGCCGGCCTCCTCCCGGGCGGAAATCTCCCCGTCATCGGGCAAAAACTCAATCCCCCGGTCCAGATCGCCACTCTCTTCAAAAGCGCTCATCATTGCCGCGTAAAAGGGCAGGTCCCGGGCGCTGCGCCGCTGGGCGAGCGAAACAGCCAGGGATTGCAGGTAATTGTTGCGCAGGCATAATTGGGCGACCTCGTCGGTCATAGAGGCCAAAAACCGGTTGCGGGTCTCGATGTCCATTTTGCCCGCCCGCATCTCGGTGCCCAGGGCGATCTTGATATTTACTTCCAGGTCGGACGAGTTGACCCCGGCGGAGTTGTCGATGGCATCGGTATTGATCCGCCCCCCCCCCTGATCAAATTCGATGCGCGCGAGTTGGGTCAGACCCAGATTTGCCCCCTCTCCGACAACTTTGGCGCCGATTTCATGGCCGAAAATGCGTAACCCGTCATTGGCCCGGTCGCCCGCATCCGCATGGGTTTCCGTTTTTGCCCGGGCATAGGTGCCAATACCGCCAAACCACAATAAATCGACCTTTGCCTTAAGAATGGCGGTCATGATCTGGTTGGGCGACAATGGACCATTCCCAACTCCAAGTGCGGCCCGCGCCGGTTCAGACAGGTCAATGGTCTTGGATTTGCGCGAATATATGCCACCCCCCCGGGACAGCTTGGTGGTGTCATAGTCCTGCCAGCTTGAACGACCCATATCGAACAGGCGCTTTCGTTCCGCATGGGTTGAGGCGGGGTCGGGATCGGGGTCAATGAAAATGTCCCGGTGATCAAATGCGGCGATCAGGCGGGTTTTTTCCGACAACAACATACCGTTGCCAAACACGTCGCCGGACATATCACCGACGCCCACGGCGCTGAACGGTCGGGTCTGGATGTCATGGTCCATTTCGCGAAAATGGCGCTTGACCGCTTCCCAGCCGCCCCGGGCCGTTATGCCCATTTTCTTGTGGTCATAGCCCGCCGACCCTCCCGAGGCGAACGCGTCGGACAGCCAGAAGCCGCGTTCGTCGGATATGGCGTTTGCGGTATCGGAAAAAGTTGCGGTGCCCTTGTCTGCGGCCACCACCAGATACGGGTCATCGCCATCCAGCCGGGTTACCGCCTCGGGCGGGATCACCTCATCCCCGTCCAGATTGTCGGTTATATCAAGCAGCGAACCGATGAAAATTTTGTAACACTGCGTTCCCTCGGCGAAAAACACCTCCCGGGACGGGTTGGGCGGCATTTTCTTGGGCACAAATCCGCCCTTGGCCCCCAGGGGCACAATGACGGCATTTTTAACCATCTGCGCTTTGACCAGTCCTAAAATTTCGGTGCGGAAATCTTCGGGCCGGTCGGACCAGCGCAGGCCGCCCCGGGCAATAGGCCCGCCGCGCAGATGAATGCCCTCAACCCGCGGGCAATAAACAAAAATCTCCCGATAGGGGCGCGGTTCGGGCATGGCGTCTACCCGCCCGGCATCAAATTTGATCGCCAGAGCCGGCCGGCGGGCGCCATCGGGGCGCTGGTAGAAATTGGTGCGCAGGCTCGCATCCACCAGATTGA
>JAADFY010000227.1:0-13911 GCA_013152625.1 Alphaproteobacteria bacterium | reverse complement strand
ATGTCATCCAGCGTTGACGAGATGGCGGCACGGGCCTGATCTTCGGTCTTTTTCCGGTCCCCGGCGAATTTTGGATCATGGCGGGCATAAAACAATGCAACCAGTGCCCGGGCCACGTCCGGCCACGCGGCCACGGTCCGCCACAAATAGGCCTGGGAATAAGCAATACCCACCTGTCGCAGATACCGGCCCAGGGCCCGAAGCAGGGCCACGTCATCCCAGGCCAGCCCGGCGGCAATGGAAAGCGAATTAAATCCGTCGTCCTCTGCCTGCCCGTACCACACCGCCAGCAAACCCGCCTCGATCAGCTCAAACAGCGGTTCCAGCTCGCCCAGCCCGACGCCGGGGCATTCCAGGGTCATGTCGTGCAAGACCCGCTCCACACCGTCCCGGGGGGAAACGGTATAGGAACGCTCGTTTATGACCTTGAAACCAAAATTTTCCAAAATGGGCACCCGGGCCGACAAGGGCACAGGCGTGCGCAAATGATAAAGTTTCAATGACACGGTTTTGTTGCGCCGGTGCGACAGTTTCAGCCCCAGCGCCCGGTCATCGGTTAACGCGCGGAAAGCGGCAATGTCGGCCAGAGCATCCTGATGGGAATAAGTATCCTGATAGGCCGAACTGAACGCCTCGGCATATCCCGCCACGTCCCCCGGCGCAGCGGCGGCATCGGTCAAACGATCGCCGAAAGAGCGCGAAAAAGCGGATATATCAGCTTCGAGTTTTTTGCGGTCCGGGCGGGGCGTGGCGCCGCCGTTGCGCCCGATAATATAGTGAACCCGGACAAGTTCGCCCTCGGGAAAGTTGGGATAATAGGCGGAAACCCGGCCATCATACTGTTCGGCCAGATAAGTGCCGACCCGGGCCCGCAGTTTGGAATCATACCGGTCCCGGGGGGCAAATAACAGCACGGAGACGAAGTTGTCGAACGGATCGATCCGCGGCAAAACCCGCACCCGGGGCCGGTCGGGCAACTCGGCAATCACCGAGGCGAATTCGTAAAGATCGTGGACCGGGATCTGGAACAGCTCGTCCCGGGGGTAGTTGTCCAGGGCATACATGAGCGCTTTTGCGGTATGGCTGCCCGGGGCCTGACCGGACCGGCGCATGACCTCGGAGATCTTGGAGCGGATCAGGGGCACATCGGTGTGCGGGGTGGCCAGGGACATGGAGGTAAACAGGCCCAGAACCCGCAATTCACCGCACGGTTTCCCCTCAGGGTTGTAAATCTTGACCACGATGAAATCGAGATGGGAGCGCCGATGAACCTTTGAGCGCAGGTTGGCCTTGGCCACCATGATCGGCTCGTCGGTTTTCAAGAACGCCATATGCTGCTCGGTCATGTCCACATAATCGGCGCCCTGACGCAGGTATTTCAGGTCCGGATCCTCAAGAATGCCCAGCCCCGAACTGGGTACCGCAGCAAGGGTCGGTCCGTCTGCCTTGTCGTTCAGCCGGTATTCGCGCATGCCCAAAAATGTAAAATTATGATCCGCCAGCCAGGCCAGAAACTGCATGGCTTCGGACAGGCGGTTCTGATTGACCTGGGGGGGGGTATCGCGATAGGCGCGAACGATCTCGCCCAGACGTTCCAGCATCGGGCGCCAGTCGCGCACCATGCGCCGCACCTGGACTAAAATATCGTCAAGTTCGCCTGTCAGGGTTTTTGCTGTTTGCTCGCCTATCGGGTTGATAACCACATGCAAAAAACTGACGATCTCGGTGCCTTCGATGCTCCGGGCCTGTTTGTCCAGCACCTCTATGCCGGCACTGGTGCGGTTCACGGGCAGCAGCGGGTGGGCAAAAAGCCGCACCTCGCCACCATAGGCGCGGACGGCGGCCAGCGTTGAATCCACCAGAAACGGCATATTGTCGTTAAATATATCGACAATATCGGTTGTTACATTTCCCGCCTCCTCCGCGCTCCAGATCACCGCGGTATGATGACCCTTGCGGTGGCTTTTTAACCGGGCGTGGGAGACCCGGGCGACCGCTTCGAAGGATTTGGGGTCGACAAGGGCAAAATCCCCGGGGTGAACCGCCTCGACCAGATGGGTGAGAAAATTTGCCAGGCTGGCGTCTCGCCCGGACAATTCCCGGGCCCGGGCCAAAAGATCGGCGCGAACCTGTTTGTCGTCAGTTGACATGAGTGGCCCCCACTTTTTTCCCCACGACTCACTAACCGTTCACACTCACCGCTGGGCAATAAAATGTCGAGAGGTAACGAAGGGGTCAGGGGTGTTCTGTAGTGTTTGGGGGAAAGTACAACCCGGATGACATCCTTTGGCGGTCAGAAACGATCAAAACTCTGTTGTAGTCCAGGGACTGGTGCGTTCCGTGATCTCGCTGGCGATCAAGGTGGGCACCGCGGTGCTTTCCTATGCCATGATTGTGACTTTGGCCCGGTTAATGGATCCGGCGGAGTACGGGTTGTTCGCCATCGGATTTGCCCTGGCCACATTTCTCGGCGTTGCAGCCGGCGCCGGCCAGCAGACCGCCATCCTGCGGCTGTGGCCCGAGGCGCTGGTGGCCCGCGATACTAAAGCCGCCCGTCAGGCCATGGGTGCGGGGGGCGCCATTACCCTTCTGGCCAGCGTCGGACTGACCCTTGTAACCCTTGCCGGGGCGGGCGCCTATTCGCTATTGAATCCGGGGCTGCCCCAGGCACATTTTCTGGCCGCCGCACTGTTGATCATTCCGCTTGCTTTTGCCGAATATATTTCCTCGGCGCTGCGGGCCCAGGAGTCCATCTGGCTGGCATTGTTGCCCCGGGATATATTCTGGCGTCTTGGGGTGCCCGTGGCCGCGTGGGGGCTGTTTGCTCTCGGGTTTGTGTTAACCGGGTCCAGCGCCATTCTGATGGTGGCCGGCCTGCTTTATGTCATGGTCGGAGTGCAGATTTTGACCGCCCGGGGCCGGTATGCCGGACTTTTGAACTTTTCCGGGCTAAAACCGTATTGGGCCCGGCGCGGGGGGGCTTCGCGCTGGTTCTGGGCGGCAACGGTGATCGACAGTGCTGCGTTAAACCTCGATATTATCCTGGTGGGGCTTGTTCTTGGGTCGCTGGAGGCGGGAGTTTATTTTAACGCGGCGCGAACCGCCTCGCTGATGACCTTGTTCATGTACGCGATCAATGTGGTGATCGCGCCGATGATATCGCGCCATTTTCATGCCGGTGAATTAAACAAGGCACAAGCCATTGCCAGTTTTTGCGCCTGGGCTGGTTTTGCATTTTCGGTGCTGATTTTTGCCGGTTTCGCCCTGTTCGGTCAGCCCCTGCTCAATCTGTTCGGAGAAGCCTATGGCGGCGGCTACTGGGTGCTGATTATTCTTGGCATGGGCTATTTGTTTGATGCCGCCAACGGCCCGACCCGGGTGGTCATGGTCATGACCGGCCATGAGCGGCGCTATGTCACCATCATCGCTTATGTGAACCTCATGGCGCTGGCAGGTTTTGTTATTGTTATTCCCATATACGGGATGCTGGGCGCTGCCGTTGTCAATGCAACGGGGCGTATGGTGGTCAACATTGCGATTTCACTATGGGCGAGACGGTACGTGGGCATTGATCCGTCTTTGTTCGGGATTTTGACGAAAAAGGCGGGTTCATGAAGAACATCAGCGACGTCCTGGCGCCCGTGGACCGACCGGTATCCATTGTTGTGGGTCCGGAAAAGACCGCCACGACGTTTATTCAGCGCCTTCTGGAACCCCATCCCGATCTGGTATTGCCCGACGGGATCAAGGAGACATTTTTCTTCGACCGGTTTTTTGCCAACGGGATTGGCTGGTATCAGGCCCGCTTTGCCCCCGCAGCGCCCCATGTCCGGCTGGTGGAGGTCGGCACCGGCTATTTTGCTTCAGAGCAGGTAATCACTCGCATAAAGCACAGTTTCCCCCAGGCCCGCATAATCATTTGCGCCCGCGATCCGGTGGAACGGGCCATTTCCCACTATCACCACCGCCGGCGCTATGGATATGTCAATGCGCCCCTTGGCGCTCTGCTGGGCCCGGATCAGGATCATATCCGCGCCTCGCTCTATTCGCTTTATTGCCCCTTGTGGGAGCGCGCCTTCGGCCCCGAACAGGTGCATGTGCTGGATGCGGGACTGCTGGGGCGCGATCCGGCCCGGTTTGCCAATTCGGTTTTTGCCGCCATTGGCGTTGACCCCATAGCCCTTGACCCCGCCCTTGCCGTTCAACGGATCAACGCTGCGGCCAGCCCGGGCAATTACTATGTGGCGCGTCTGGCAACCTGGGCCTCCAACCAGTTCAAGCGCCGGGGCTGGTATGCGCTGCTGGCCAGACTGCGCGGTTCGGTGCTGCATGCCGTCATTTACGGATCAAAACCGGGAACGCCAACCACCGACGCGCCCACCCGGCGGGCTTTGGAAAATCTGCTCGCCGGCGAGCGGGAATTTCTGGCATCGCGCTACGGGATAGAACCGGCGGAAACAAATGAACGAAAGCCGGGGCCGCGGGCCCTGTCCGCCTGATACCTGATACTTGGGACCTGATACCTGATTCCCGATATCTGGGACCTGCTGATCCGGTTTGTCTTGACCGATTTGCCAGCCCCGGCATAAAACGCTTCTTCCATTATGGGTCTGGACCCTAAGTCAGACAAACACACCGGAGCCCGGTCCGATGACGGTTGCGCGAACGCTATACGACAAATTATGGGACGATCACCTGGTGGCCGACAATGGCGACGGCACCAGTATGATTTATGTGGACCGGCATCTGGTCCATGAAGTCACCAGTCCCCAGGCCTTTGAGGGATTGCGTGAAAACGGCCGCCGGGTGCGGGCGCCGGAACGCACCCTGGCGGTGGTGGACCATAATGTGCCCACCACGGACCGGCGAGGGGGAATTAACGATCCCGAAAGCGCGTTGCAGGTGGAGACCATGGCCCGAAACGCCGCGGAATTCGGGGTGGAATATTTCAACGAGCTGGATCGCCGGCAGGGGGTGGTTCATATCGTGGGGCCCGAGCAGGGGTTCACTTTGCCCGGCATGACCATAGTGTGTGGCGATAGCCATACCTCCACCCATGGCGCATTCGGGGCCCTCGCCCACGGCATCGGCACCTCCGAGGTGGAACATGTGCTCGCCACCCAGACCCTCATACAGGCCAAGGCAAAAAACATGCGGGTCACCGTGAATGGTGACTTGAGCGACGGGGTAACCGCCAAGGATATAATTCTTGCCATTATCGGCGAGATCGGCACGGCGGGGGGCACCGGGCATGTGATCGAATATACCGGTCCAGCCATTAAGGCCCTGTCCATGGAAGGCCGCATGACCGTGTGCAACATGAGCGTTGAAGGGGGGGCGCGTGCCGGGCTGATTGCCCCCGACGAAACCACGTTTGCCTATGTCAAAGGGCGCCCACGGGCCCCCAGGGGCAAAGAATTCGAAATGGCCAAAGCCTGGTGGCAGACGCTTTTTTCCGACCCGGGGGCCCATTTTGACCGTGAGGTGCGTCTTGATGCCGCCGCCCTGCCGCCGATCGTTACCTGGGGGTCGAGCCCGGAAGATGTGGTCTCCATAGAGGGGGCGGTGCCGGACCCGGACGAGATCGAGGATGAAAACCGCCGGGCCTCCAAGCGGCGGGCACTTGAATATATGGGGCTGAAACCGGGAACCCTGATCAAGGACATCACCCTCGACCGGGTGTTTCTGGGTTCGTGCACCAATGGCCGGATCGAGGATTTGCGGGCGGCGGCGGCGGTGGTTGCAGGCCGGCGTGTCGCTGAATCGGTCAGCGCCATGGTGGTGCCAGGTTCCGGGCTGGTCAAGGCACAGGCCGAGGCGGAGGGGCTCGATAAGATCTTTATGGCGGCCGGTTTTGACTGGCGGGAGCCGGGTTGTTCCATGTGTCTGGCCATGAATGCCGACAAGCTGAACCCCAAAGAGCGCTGCGCTTCGACTTCAAACCGCAATTTTGAAGGCCGGCAGGGATTTAAGGGTCGCACCCATCTGGTATCCCCCGCCATGGCCGCCGCCGCTGCCATTGCCGGGCATTTTGTTGACATTCGAGAGTGGCCCAAAGCTTAGATCAAGGGCCCATAAAGTCCAGAATCGCTTTTGTGGTCGCCTCGGGCGGATCCCGGTGCAGGGCATGGCCGGCCCCGGCAAGGGTATAGTGGCGCACACGGGACAGGCCGGCCAAGCACCAACCATGGCGGCCCATGGCCGCTTTGCTCACAGTGCAAGACGGTGCCGTTTATCTTTGAAACCCGGCATGGCTGAATTCCTTTTATCCCCGGATCGCGTATGGACACCCGATTACCGACCGGTAACAGTGGCCAGCGACAATCGGCACCGACAAATATCGGCGGGAAACCACAATGTCCAAAACTGAAAAATCCGCCATAGACAACCCCAGCGGCCCGCAAAACCTGATCACCGATATTGCCGGGCTTCGGGTGGGCAATGCCGGTGATGCGGGCTTGAAGTCGGGGGTAACGGTTTTGCTCGGCGACCGACCGTTTGTTGCCGCTGTTGATATTATGGGCGGCGCGCCGGGCACCCGGGAAACCGATCTTTTGTCCCCCGACCGGGCGGTTGAGGCCGTCGATGCCCTTGTCCTTGCTGGTGGTTCGGCCTTCGGGCTTGCGGCGGCGGGGGCGGTAGCGGATGCCCTGGCCCGGGCCGGGCGCGGGTTTCAGGTCGGGCCGGCGCGGGTGCCCATCGTGCCCTCGGCGATCCTGTTTGATCTCATTAACGGCGGCGACAAGAACTGGTCAACCAACCCCTACCACGCCCTTGGAGAACAGGCTCTGGCGGCCGCTTTTGATCAGCGGGAAGCGCAGTTCGCGCTAGGCAGTGTCGGCGCGGGCACGGGCGCCACCACCGCCAACCTGAAAGGCGGGCTGGGATCGGCCTCTTTGGTGTTGGCCAGCGGCATAACCATCGGCGCGCTGGTGGCGGTCAATCCCACCGGGCGGGTAACGGTTGGCACCGGGCCGAATTTCTGGGCGGCACCATTTGAAATGGGGTCCGAGTTTGGCGGGTTGGGTCCGGCAATCGCCGCAATTCCATTTGCACAAACCGTGGTGACCAAGCTCGATATGCTTGCTCCGGGGGCCAATACAACACTGGGCATTGTCGCCACCAACGCCTGCCTGACAAAAACCCAGGCCAAACGGGTGGCGGTGGCAGCGCAGGACGGCATTGCCCGCGCAATCTGCCCCGCCCATACCCCGGTGGACGGTGATCTGGTTTTTGCGGTCTCCACCGGGGCGTACCCCCTTAAAAACCCGCTTGCCGATGTGCTCGAGATCGGGCACGGGGCGGCGGTGTGCCTGTCGCGGGCCATAGCCCGCGCGGTGTTTGAGGCGACTCCGGCGCCCGGTGATGTGGTGCCATGCTGGCGCGAAATGTCGCCTCTAAGTTAGGGACGCCCTTTAAGGCGCCCGGCAGTTAAGCACCACGTCCCCCCGGACCCACATTTTAAGGTTTGCATCGTCAAACACGGCGCTGCTCGCCCCCCAGACATATCGCTGGCCGCGATCATTGGTGATCAGTTGCACCGGATAGGTATCGGCCACCAGCGCCCGGTTGCGCCCCGGTTCATGGAGCACGGCAACCTCGGAACCGTCGCCACACACATAAGTCCGTGCGGTAACATTGGGGTCGGGCTGACCCACATTCCGCATGATCACCATTTCCGAAGCCCGGCGCGGCGAAACAAAGGTTGTCAGGCACCGGCCCGCCAGATTGGTAATTTCCCAACCCTGGCCCATGGTGGTGTTCACCGTTGCACTGGACCCGGGGGCAATAGTTGTCACCAGCGCCCGGCCGGTGCCGGTGCTGCGCGAAAACAGGCGAGCGGGATTGTTGCGGTTGTTGCGAAATTTGGTTCGCGTCGCCACCCCGGTCGGTGTGCCAAGGTTTTGCCGGATAGCACAGGTGTAGGCCGGTCTGGCCGCATAATCCGCCAAAGCAATTTCTGCCGGATCAGGGGCCGGAGCGCCACCGCCGCCACCGCCACCGCCGCCACCGCCACCACCGGGGTTGGCCGGCGGGTTCTGCTGGGCACTTTGAAACAACTCGAACATGGCGCGAAACGCGTCAAGGGCCAGACCAACTCCCGGGTCGTCACCTCCGCCGCCCCCGTTCTGACCCAGATTGCCCTGATTGCCGTTATCAGGATGGTCCGGGCCGGGCACGAACTGTTCGTTGGACACAAACCGGCAGGCGGCAAGGAAATTGCGCACCGGCGCGGCGCTGCCCCGAAGGGAAAAGCGGGTCGTCTGGGTGCCATTGTAGCTTAAGGTTATGGTGCTGCCAGCGATCAGCCCGGTAAAAAAGCTGTCGTTTAACGCCGGGCTTGCCATGGGCACCGCCCCCCATTCGGCCCCCTGAACCGTCCGGGTGCGCACGGGCAAATTGCCAACCCACGGGCCGCCGGCGTTCCAGCCCACCTGGGCGTTCACATTGGGCGCCAGCCGGGGCGGCATGGCATAAATGGCGATCTGTGTGGCGCCATCATTCACGCCGCATACGGCTTCAAGACCGATACGGCTGCCCTCGGCATTGCCAAAAACCAGCCGGGGAGGCCGATTGGCGGTAGCGGCGGCATAGGACCATGAAAGGGAATTATCGCCACTCACGTCACCGGAAACCGGCGGGCCGGTGGGCCGGGGAACCTCGTTGCAGTTGGCCACAAAGGCGCGAACCGGGCCGGCGCTGCCGCGCAGGGAATAGTTTACCCGGTCACGATCATCAGCGATCACTTCAAATTCCAGACCGGCGATCATCCCCGCCCACAGGCCCGAACTGGTCCGCAAGTGCATGGCTGGCACGCGGCTGGCGGAGGTGCCCGCCAGATTGCCGGTCTCCCCCGGCAGGGTCGAGGAAAAACTTCCCGCACTCAGCGAAAGTGAACGCCGGGCGCCGGCGGCCCCTCTTTGCGGCATGGCTGCGAAATAGAGGTCGGCCCGGGCGGCGCCGGGCAGGCAGGTGGCGGCAAATGCCGGAGTGCGCCGGCCCTCGCGATCATAATAGAGCCGGGCGGCAACGGCGGGATCATCTGATGCCACAAAGCGCCAGCGATTGGGCGCCCCCACCTCGATGTCGGTGTCATATTGGTCCACCGGCGCGGCAGGACCCACCGAAATATCGAAATCTGCTTCACACAGATTGACTTCGGACCGGGCCGTTGAACCGTCCGCGAATGAGATTTGCAGGTTGGCGTTACAGTTAATCCCGTCATCATTGGCGAAAATGCGCACCCGCACTCCGTCAGCGAGAACCGCGAAAATCTCCGTGTTCACCCCTTCTATGGAAACCCCGGTGATCCGGCCCGGCGGCGGTGTACGCACAACAAGGACCTCATAAAAGCCCACCGCGGCGCTATCGATGATGACTTCGCCATCGTTCGCGCATAAATCCGTCACCCGCGAATAGGTCTCGCCATTCGATAACAGGGCCTCCACCTCCCGGGTGCAATTAAATCCGGACGGCCCCCGGCGGATGTCGAAGCGAACCCGGTTGTTGGCGGCGGTGGCGGTAAAAGGTTGCGGGGTGCCATCAAGGGAAAGGGCAAGCAGTCGGACTTCGGGGTCCGCCGGCAGCAAGGTGATGGTGCGCACGCCGGCCCCGGCCCCCGGGTTGCCCAGATCAAACCCGATCTGCCAGTTGCTTTCGCACACGTTGAAACGCTGACTGGCGGTTTGCCCGCCCTCGGTGGAGATCGCTATGGAGTTCTGGCACTGAAAACCGCCGCCGCCATCATCAACGCTGATGAAATTTAAGGCACCGGTGGTGGTCAGGATGCGTCCCTGGCGGCCATTGAAAAACACCGCGGCCAGTTCGGTCCCGGCGGGCCTGAGTTCAATGGTCAGAATTCGGGTCTGGGCAATGGCGGCGCCGGCCAACCCGCCGAGAAACAGGATGGCGCTGACCAGCGTGACTGCGATTTGGCGAATATAGTTCATGATCGTCCCTCCGAGGCGCCCCCGCCACTTTATCCCTAGTCAAGTAATGGGCGATTTTGGCCATTTGTGGAACCCTTGGCGGCAAATTGTCTTCCCCAAATGCCGGGGGCCCGCAAAACGGCCCGGGCGGGACAAAGGTACGCGCTTGCCCCCATGGTTGTTCGAGCCGTCGATTAACCTTGGTTTTGCAAGATCGGGGCACGCTCCGGGCCAGGATTTTCGCCCGGGTGGATCCAAAAGGGGCAGGAAATGACCAGGGAACTAAAAGGCGACAACCTGAAGGGTGGGGGTCAGGCGGGTAGCAACGGGGGCAAAACAGGGGTGGTCGGCAAAGGACTTGCAGCTCTGACCTCCCTGAAAATGCGAATACTATACCTGTGCCTGGTGCCGGCCCTTGTGGCGGTAGCGCTGGCAGCCGAGGTGGGGCTGGAGCGCCTGGCCCGCCTCGCTGACAGTGAACGCACTGTTGCTCAGGTCGGGCTGGTGCCGGATCTGGCGAACCTGATCCAGGGTGTGGCGGTGGAGCGCGGAAATACCGCGCGCTATATCGGAGCGCGCGGGCAGAACTTTGACACCGAACTGTCCCGGGCCCGGGACAATACCGACCAAAGGGTAAAAACACTGCTTGGGAACCTCGAAGGCCTGCCCCTGGCGGCCCGTACTGCCGAATTTGAACAACGCATGAAAGAGGTGCGCCGGGGCCTGGATGAACTGGCAGAGGTGCGCGCCAGCGTTGACCAGACCCTGTCCGCCCAGGCGGGTGCGAGCTATACCGGACTGATTGGCGCCGTCATCTGGGCCATGGAACTGTCCGGCGAGGACATCGACGATCACGGGCTGTCGACACTGGCAAAGGCCCATCTGGCACTGGTGGAGGCCATGGAACAATCGGGTCTGGAACGGGCCGCGGGGGTAAGGTTTTTGAATGATCCCGGCCAGCGCACCTTGCTGCCACTGGTTGGCTTCAGAGCCCGGCAGGTAACATTTGAAGCGCAGATTTCCACCTTTGGTGACGAAAAGATGACCGCAGACTGGCGCGGGGTAACCGGCTCCCGGGAATTTGATCGCGTGACTGCGCTGCGCGAAGTGATCAGCGCGCTGGCGTTTGACCCCGGTGCCGGGACGGTCACCACCACGGAATGGTTCGAGGCGGCCACGGCACGATTGGAGTTGATGAAATCGGTTGAAACGGACGTGGCGCAGCGGCTGCTGAATGTAAGCTCCGGCATTGCCGAACGCCAGGGAAGCGAACTGTGGCGCGAACTGATGTTTGTTCTTGGCGCCCTTTTTCTCTCCATCATACTGGTTGTGGTCATTTCCCGCTCGATTTTGCGGCCCATCAACCGGCTGACCACCACCATGACTGAAATGGCTTCGGGCAGGTTTGATATAGACATTGCCGGCACCGCCGGCCGGGATGAATTGGGCCAGATGGCCCGCGCGGTGGAGATATTCAAAATCAACGGACTGGAACGGGTCCGGCTGGAAAGCAAAAGTGAAGGGGCGCAAAAGGCCGCAGCCTCCCGCCAGTCCAAGGTTGAAGGGCTCATCGGGGAGTTCCGCCAGGCCGCTACCGCCGCGTTAAAAACCGTCTCTGACAATTCCGAACAAATGAACCAGACGGCGACCTCGCTGACCGAAGTGGCAAAATCCACGACCGGTCAGGCCAATGCGGCGGCGGGGGCCTCCCAGGAAGCATCACAGAACGTGCAGGCGGTTGCTGCTGCCGCCGAGGAACTGGCCACTTCCATCGAAGAGATTTCGCGGCAGGTCTCAAAAACCAACAACATCGTCAACGAGGCAACGGTCGCCACCCGGACCACCAACGACAAGGTCACCTCTTTGGCCAACGCCGCCAAAAAGATCGGCGATGTGATCGAACTCATTCAGGATATTGCCGAACAGACCAACCTGCTGGCCTTGAATACGTCGATTGAAGCGGCGCGGGCGGGAGAAATGGGCAAAGGCTTTGCCGTGGTTGCCACCGAGGTAAAATCCCTTGCCAGCCAGACCGCCAGCGCCACGGAAGAAATTTCCTCCCAGATCGCCGATATACAGGCCTCCACCACCGATGTGGTGGGAGCCATTGAGGAAATTGCCACGACCATGGCCGAAGTAAACTCCTATACCGCCTCCATTGCCTCTGCGGTGGAACAGCAGGGGGCGGCGACAGCAGAAATTTCCCAAAGCGTCGCCCAGGCGGCAGCAGGCACCCAGACCGTGGCCGGTTCCATCGAAGAGGTGACCGCTTCCGTAAGCGAGACCACCCAAAGCGCCGCTCAGGTACATATGGCGGCGGGCGATGTGGCACGGCAGGCCCAGTCCCTGCGTAAAACGGTCGATACATTCCTGGACGAGGTGGCAGCGGCATAGAACGGGCCATCGGCCTTTTTTACCAGGCACCCGGGCGGGCACCAAACACGCCCGGGACCATTGCCTTGGCGGGGCTGGCAGCGTTAGGTGACCCTCAATTCGATTTGACGTGCCTTGCCGCCGGCGCCACCAGGAAACGATCCATGAAATTCGGGCCGCGATTGCCCCGCCAGGTGCGGGTTTATGGCATGTTTTTTGTCTATGCCTTTGCACTAGGGGGGATATTTCCCCGGCTTGGCGATATTCAACTTGGTCTTGGAATTGGCGAAGGGGCACTGGGGGCGGCGCTGATCGGGCCCGGCGCCGGCACGCTGGTTGCCCTGACATTTGCCGGCCCGCTGATCGAACGGTTTGGCTATCGTCCCACTCTGATCGCGGCCATTCCCATGATCGGGCTGATCGAGGCGCTGGCTACCCTTGCCGGCGGCCCGGTCATGCTGTTTGCGATCCTGTTCGGCAGCGGATTGCTGATCGGGGCCACCGAAATCATCATCAATGTGGAGGCGGACCGGACCGAATTTGCTTTAGGAAGGCGGGTGATGAACCGGGCCCATGCGTTCTGGAGTTTCGGTTTCTTTGCCGCCGGGCTGACCGGCGCCCTGGCCAAGAATTTTGCCATAAGCCCGACCCTGCATCTTTTTGGGTTGGTGCCGGTTATTCTGCTCGGTACGATCCTGGTTCTGGGCCGGTTTGAAGCGGCGCCCCACCGGCCAGTAAAGCAAGTTACGAAAAAACCGCGTTTCGCCTCACCAACGCCGGGTATTCTCATTCTGGTCACCTTTACCATGTCGGCCATGTTGCTGGAGGGGGCCGGGGCCGACTGGTCGGCCATATTCATGCGCGATCAATGGGGCACGGCCCCGTTTCTGAACGGGTTTGCGGTGGCCATCGGAGCTTTCATGCAGGGCTCGGTGCGATATTTTGCCGACGGATTTGTCCAGCGATATGGGCCGTTGGCGGTGGCGCGGGTCATGGTGGTCACCCTCGGGGTTGGTGCCCTGGCGGTGGTTTTCGGCCCCGGCCCCGGTTTTGCGCTTTTGGGCTTTGGGCTGATCGGGGCGGGGACCAGCGGCATTTTTCCCCTCGCCATGTCGGCGGCGGCCCAGCGCACCGACCGGCCGGCGGCGATCAATGTGGCGGCACTGGCCCAGCTTTCTTTCAGCGCCTTTCTGATCGGGCCGCCCATGCTGGGCTGGCTGGCCGAGGCTTATGGCATCGTAACGGTTTATGCCGTGTGTTTGCCACTGATCTTAATCAGCTGGTTTACCGCCAGATCTCTGGTGAGCGGACAGGCGCCAGGTGCCCGGGCGGTGGCTGACAATGGTTGAACCGGGACCCTTTAATGACGGACGCCAGTCGCCCACCGCCCTAAAAGTTCAGCGCGGGGTCATGCGCTTGCTGCGCGCCAGGTTTGATATGTGCTGTTTTGCCGAAGTGGGGCTGGCCAGCGGCCGGCGGGCCGATATTGTCGGGGTCGGCCCGGGCGGCGAGATCTGGATTGTTGAAATCAAATCCAGTCTTGAGGACTTTCGCATTGACCGGAAATGGCCTGAATACAAAGAGTTCTGCGACCGGTTTTATTTTGCCA
>JAADFY010000226.1 GCA_013152625.1 Alphaproteobacteria bacterium | reverse complement strand
GACATGAAAGACGATGCCATGGAAGGTGACGCCATGAAGGACGACGCCATGGAAGGCGACGCCATGGAAGGCGACGACATGAAAGACGACGCCATGGAAGGCGACGAAATGAAAGACGACGCCATGGAAGGCGACGCCATGGAAGGCGACGACATGATGGACGACGCCATGAAGTCGATGACAGCGGCGTTCTCGCGTTATGACATTGGCAACGACGAGGGCACCAATATGATCACCGCAGTGGAAGGCATGGATTTCGGCACCATCACCGTCAAACGTATCAAGTAGGGCCGAACTCCTATTTGATGCATTAAACGCGCCGCGATTTCCTCCCTCTCGCGGCGCGTTTTTTTTGGTTCTGTTTGCCGATCACCACGAAAAAAGCTACTCGATGGCGGCGGCCTTTTGCTCGTCATACCACCACACGGTGGGGAAACCGATGGAGTATTCCGGCAGCATATCGGGCTTTGAAAACCGGTCCCAGCGGGCAATGCGCGAATCCACCGCCGTGTAAGAGGGAATAACATAGTGGTTGGCCAAAAGGGTGCGATCCAGGGCCCGGGTGGCGGCTAAAAGCGTATCGCGGTCGTCGGCGAATATTACCTTTTCAATCAGGGCGTCCACTCCGGGGTCTGCAATCCCGGCGTAATTGCGCGAACTGTCCTGGGCGGCGGCGGCGGAACCGAAAATATCGCGCTGTTCGTTGCCCGGGGCCAATGATTGACCCCAACCGGTGTAAATCATGTCAAAATCCCGGGAGCGCAGCCGGTTGATGTATTGGGGCGAATCCACGCTGCGCACCGACACTTTTATGCCGATTTTGGCCAGATTGGCCTGAAACGGCAAGGCAACCGTTTCAATGGTTGGTCCGTTAAGCAGAATTTCAAACTCGAGCTGCTTGCCGTTTTCATCAACCAGCGATGTGCCGTCGAGGGTGTAACCGGCCTGATTGAGCAGGTTGAGTGCGGTGCGTAAATTGTCGCGCAATTTTGCCGGATCGCCGCCGACGGGAGATAAATACTCCGTGGTGAATACCTCGGATGGCACCAGATCGCGCACCTCTTCAAGGATGGCGAGTTCCTCGCCTTCGGGCAGGCCGGCGGAGGCCAGTTCGGTGCGATAGTAAAACGAGTTGATGCGCTCATATTCGCCAAAGAATATGTTGCGCTGCAAATCCTCAAAGTCAAAGGCGTAGTTGATTGCCCGACGAACCAGGGGATCGGCAAACTGCTCGCGACGCAGGTTGGGAACAAAGCCAACCAGTACGCCGGAGGCCCGGAACGGGTTTTCATAGCGTTCGCGGATTATGCGAGCTTCATTGACGGCGGCAAAGTCATAACCTGTGGCCCAGCGCCGGGCGATGTTTTCGCTCCACCAGTCAAACTGGTCGCCCTTGAAAGCCTCAAACAGGACCGTGGTGTCGCGGAAAAACTCATAGCGGATGGTGTCAAAATTGTTCTGGCCGACATTGACCGGTTCATTGGCGGCCCAGTAATCGGGCACCCGGGCGTAGGTGATGGAACGGCCGGGCTTGAATTTTTCAATCCGGTAGGGTCCTGAACCCAGGGGCGGCTCAAGGGTGGAACTGGCAATATCCCGGGGATTGCCCTCCGGGTCAGTGCCCTCCCACCAGTGTTTGGGCAACACCAGCATCTGGCCGACGATTTTGGGCAACTCGCTGTTTCCGGTGGTGCGGAACGTGAATTTGACCTCAAACTCGCCCATGGCTTCAACGGTGACCACATCGGCGTAATAGTTGGCCTGACTGGGATTAAGCTCGGTCAGGTTCTCAAAGGACCAGACCACGTCGGCGGCTGTTACAGGCACCCCGTCATGCCAGCGGGCATTGGTCCTTAAACGATAGGTGGCGGAGGAAAAATCATCGGGAAATGTAAACTCGCTGGCCAAAAGCGCATAATCGGTGGAAATTTCATCCAGAGCGGAGGTCATCAGCGAATCGTAGATCAGCCCGAGGCCGGCCACCAGTTCGCCCTGGGGAATGAAAAAGTTAAACGTGTCAAAACTGCCCAGACTGCTTAGCCGTACCTCGCCCCCTTTGGGGGCGTCCGGATTGACATAGTCAAACCGGGTAAACCCGCGTGGGTATTTCGGTTCTCCCACCAAAGAGGCGGCATGGTACCAGACCGGCTCATTTGCTTTGCTCTGGGCAAGGGCAGGGGAAAAATAGGTTGGGGCGGTAATGAGGGCGGCGGCGACAAGCATTGTGAGGTTGCGGGCAGCATTTCTGATCAACATTTTTTCTCACTTTCCCTTTCAAGGCGCGGGGTTTGGCACAGGGTAACGCCAATTGGGGTGATTGTGTACTCAATTGGCGCGATTGCGGTCTTTCGGCGGCAGGCCCACAGGAGATTTTGGGCTCGTATCAAGGGCGGCGGCCAGCAACGATCTGGTGTGTTCGGAGGTAGGGTTTTCAAAAATGTCGGTGGCGGTGCCGGCTTCGACAATTTTTCCTTGCTTCATAATGATCACATGGTTGGCCAGGGCGCGGACTACTCTTAAGTCATGGGAAATAAACATATATGTCAGTCCATGGTCTCGTTGAAGCTGGCGCAGTAGATCGACGATCTGGGCCTGAACGCTCATGTCGAGGGCCGAGGTCGGTTCATCTAGCACGATGAATTTTGGCGCCAGGATCAGGGTGCGGGCGATGGCGATGCGCTGGCGCTGGCCGCCGGAAAACTCATGCGGGTAACGGTTGCGTGTCTTTATATCCAGGCCAACCTGCAGGAGGGCGTCCATAACCCGCTGATCACGGGTTTCCTGTGAGATATTCTGATCATGAACACTTAAACCCTCGGCGATGATATCGCTTACGGTCATGCGCGGGCTTAGGGCGCCATAGGGGTCCTGAAATACGATTTGCATATCCCGGCGCAGGGGCCGGATGGCCCGGTTGCTCAGGGTATCAATGGGGCGCCCGAGAAAGGCGATTTTTCCCTTTGAACCGATCAGGCGCAACAAAGCGAGCCCCAGGGTGGATTTTCCCGACCCGCTTTCGCCCACCACGCCGAGGGTCTCGCCCTGCCGGATGGCGATATCCACCCCGTCCACCGCTTTGATATGGCCGATGGTGCGCCGCAGGATGCCGCGCCGGATGGGAAACCACACTTTAAGATTAGTGGCCGAAACAATGACCGGAGCGCCCGGGTCCGATTTGGGGGGGGCTCCTTTCGGTTCGGCGGCCAGCAGCAATTTTGTATGGGCGTGTTGCGGACTGTCGAGCACTTCGGCGGCAGGTGCCCGCTCGACGATTTTGCCGCCCTTCATGACGCAGATGGTATCGGCCATGCGGCGAACAATGCCAAAATCATGGGTGATGAACAGGATGGCCATGCCGGTTTCGCGCTGCAACCGCTTGAGCAGGTCCAGGATCTGGGCCTGAACGGTGACATCGAGGGCGGTGGTGGGCTCGTCGGCGATGAGCAATTTGGGGTGATTGGCGAGGGCCATGGCGATCATGGCGCGCTGACGCTGACCGCCGGAAAGCTGGTGGGGAAAGGATTTCAGACGCGTATCGGGATTGTCGATGCCGACCTGGGTGAGCAATTGGGTGGTGCGTTGCCGGATTGCCGTTTTGCCCATGCCCTGATGCAGTTCCAGCGTCTCACCGATCTGGCGACCTATGGTCTGGAGGGGATTGAGCGAGGTCATGGGTTCTTGAAAGATCATGGCAATGTCATTGCCGCGCACCCCGCGCAAAATCCGCTGGGAGGTGGTGAGCAGATCAACCTGATCAAAAATGATCTGTCCGCCGGGGATGGAGGCCGGTGGCGAATTCAACAGCCGCAAGATCGACAGGGCGGTTACCGATTTCCCCGATCCGCTTTCGCCGACCAGGGCCAGGGTTTCGCCGGCGGATATGTCAAAACTGATATCGGATACGGCCTCGGTGCGGGTGTTGTTGGCGTTGAAATGAACCGAGAGATTACGCACGCTGAGCAGTGGCGGGCCATCGGGGACCGTGATTTCGATTTGTTCTTTTTGTATGATTTTTTCAGCCATCCGGATCGCTTTGCCTTCAGCCGAAGGTTTTTCGGGCGTCAAAGGCATCGCGCACCGCTTCGCCGACAAAAACCAGCAGCGTTAACAAAAGCGAAATGACAAGGAACCCGGACAGCCCAAGCCAGGGGGCGTTGATGTTGGCCTTGCCCTGGGCAAGAAGTTCGCCGATGGAGGCGGAGCCGGGGGGCAGACCGAACCCGAGAAAATCAAGCGAGGTTAAGGTGGTGACCGAGCCGGCAACAATGAACGGCATGAACGTTAAAGTGGCCACGGTGGCGTTGGGCAGCAAATGGCGGATCATGATGGTGACGTTGGACACCCCCAACGCTCTGGCGGCGGTTATATATTCATAATTTCGCCCGCGCAGGAATTCAGCCCGGACCACGCCGACCAGAGCCACCCAGGAAAACAGCAGCAATATGCCCAGCAGGATGAAAAAATTAGGGGCGATGACGCTGGATATGATGAGCAGCAGGTACAGGGTGGGGATGGACGTCCAGATTTCGATAAACCGCTGGAAACCAAGATCGACCCAGTCGACCCAGCCGCCGAAATATCCTTGCACGGCGCCGGCGACAATGCCGATGACGGAGGAAAAAACGGTCAGAATCAGGCCAAACAGCAACGATATGCGAAAGCCGTAGATCAGGCCGGCCAGAACGTCATTGCCGCGATTGTCGGTGCCCAGCCAGTGCAGATTGCCCAGGTTACAGCCCGGATCATTTTCGCCCAGGGCGTAGCGCTGACACCGCACTGCAGCAGATTGCAGCCAGAAGGGGGGGGTGGGGGCTGCGGTGGGCAGGGCGGCGTCGGGGGTGCGGAATGAATAGCGGATCGGTGGCCAGATGGCCCAGCCGTTGGCCTCGATCTCATCCATGATAAAGGCATCGCGATAGTCGGGGGTGGCAAGAAATCCGCCCGCCGAATTTTGCCTCCGGGTAATCGATGAGAATCGGCGCCAGTATCTCGCCCTTGTAAGAGACCAGTATTGGTTTGTCGTTGGCAATGAACTCGGCAAACAGGGTGATCACCATCAATGCAAGCAGGATCCAAAGTGAGAAAAACCCGCGCCGGTTGGCAACAAAATTGCTCCAGCGGCGGCGGGCAAGGGGGGTGGTGGCAAACAGGCCCCGGGGATTTTCAGGTGTAGCGGGCGGGGATGCTGCGGGTCTGGTTTGCATCCGTTAGACCTCGCGGCTTTCAAAATCGATGCGCGGGTCAATCCACATATAGGTGAGGTCGGAAATCAGCGAGATGATCAGGCCGAGCAGGGAAAATATGTAAAGGGTGGCAAACACCACCGGATAATCGCGATTGAGTATTGATTCAAATCCCAGAAGCCCCAGCCCATCGAGGGAAAATATGGTCTCGATCAGCAAGGAGCCGCCGAAAAAGGCGCCGATGAACGCGCCGGGAAAACTGGCGATTATGAGCAGCATGGCATTGCGAAACACATGACGGCCCATGACCTGCTGGTCGGTGAGGCCCTTGGCCCGGGCGGTCATGACATATTGCTTGCGAATTTCATCCAGAAACGAGTTCTTGGTCAGCAAGGTGGTGGTGGCGAACGCGCCCACGGCCATGGAAATGATGGGCAGGGTGAGATGCCAGAAATAATCGAGTATTTTGTCCGGCCAGGACAGGGTTTCAAAATTGTCTGAAACCAGACCACGTAGCGGGAACAGGTCGAGAAAATTGCCCCCGGCAAACAGAATAACCAGCAAAATGGCGAACAAAAAACCGGGGATGGCGTAGCCGACAATGATTATGGCGGAGGTCCAGATGTCAAAGCGGGTGCCGTCCCCGACCGCTTTGGCGATCCCGAGCGGAATGGAAATTCCATAGGAAATCAGCGTCATCCATAACCCCAGAGATATGGAGACGGGCAATTTTTCGAGTACCAGATCAATGACCGAAATGTCGCGATAAAAGCTCTCGCCGAAATCAAAACGGGCGTAATTCCACAGCATGAGGCCAAACCGCTCCAGGGGCGGTTTGTCAAAGCCGAACTGTCGTTCGATCTGGGCGATCAGTTCAGGGTCCAGCCCCTGGGCGCCGCGATAGCTGGAGGTGGCCTCCGAATTGGTATCAACGGTATCGATCTGAGTGGCGGGCCCGCTTTCATCGCCGCCGGCACTGCCCGAAATGCGGGCGGTGGCATCAACGCTCATGCCGGTGAGCTGGCCGATATATTGCTCGACGGGGCCGCCGGGGGCGAACTGGACCACCAGAAACGAAATGGCCATGATCCCGAAAACCGTGGGGATCATGAGCAACAGGCGTCTGATTATATAGGCGCCCATGCGCTCACCAAGGTCCCGGCGCGGTTTTTGTTTGTATTTTTAAGGGGTCGCGCCGGCCCATGGGACCAAATTCGCCCTATAAACACAAGGGCGAAGGGGTCACTTGTACGCCAGCGCCAGGTGATGGAGTGATGGGGCGGGCCGAACAGCGCCTGGAGCATGGCCGATCGGGCTATTCGTCCTTGTGCATGATCTCGGCGATGCGTTCGGGAATATCGGCTTCGGTAAAGCGCGTCTGCTCGTCCGCATCATGTACAAAGGCGATGATATTGGCCAGTTCTTCACCGGTCAGATTGATCTGTTCGCCAATCTCATATCGCTGCATGCCGATCATGGCTTCGGCGCCGCGCCACATTTTGGCGGCAAAATCAAACGGGTTCATGATGGCGGGCATGGTTGAAGCATCCAGGGGCGGGGCGTCCTCGCCGCCAATGCCGTTGACCGCATGACATACCACACAGCCCTTTGAGGCAAACAGCGCCCGGCCCTTGACCGGGTTCATGATCGGTAAAATGAGCGCATTGCGGGCGACGATGGGCGCCTGGGCGTCCGAGGATCCAACGGCTGTAGCGCTGAACGCGACAAGGGCTGAAAAAGAAAGTCCGGCCACAACGGCCGCCGAGATAACGTTACGCATTTGTTCCCCCCCCCCGGGAAAAGTCGGGGGCAGATTTCGCCGCCCCCGAATATGCATGAAACTAGGACTATTTTGTCTCTTTGCCAATGTAGCCTAGCACGACCAGCAGGATTGCACCTGCGGCAAAAACGACCAGCATCCAGGTTGGCAGGTAGAATGTCGTATACACATTCCAGCCTATGGCACTCAGGGATTGGGTCACGAGAGATGGCGTGCCGGTAAGCGAACCGCCAAGGGTGCCGGTGATCACCACCACCAGCGCGCCGATGGACGCGAGGGTAAAGGTGAACCAGCGTTGGACGCCGTCAAACAGGTGGCGCCGCAGCCGGTATCCCAGAACCCCGAGTACCGACCAGTAGGCCAGTGTCCAGGTGGCCAGCATGATGTGATTGCGGCCAAGGGGTGACTGGGTAATCGCCGACCAGGGGTAGATCTGCAACCCGATCACGAAGGCGACCGCGCCGCCCAGAGAACCGAGCAGGATCAGCGGCCAGATCGATTTTTGCAGCCGGACGAAGATATCGGCGTCCGAGAAGGTGCGCAGGGCGATGAACAGGTAGGCCGTCAGCCACAGCGCAATGGGAAAGTGAGCGACAAGAATATGATAAACGGCCATGACTAGGTTTCCCTTCTGATCATTAGCAGGTTGATGTTGATGCCCAGCGCGATAATCAGGGCAACAGAGGCGGCCAGAGTCAGCAGCCACTGGGTGATTATCTGATCGGCAAACTCGGCTTCGACGCTATAGATGGCCAACTGGGTCGGGTTATGCCGGACCGCCGCCGGGATGCCCTGGGCGATTTCTTCCGCGCCGGGGTGGCGTTTTGGATCGGTCAGCATGGGCCAGTTGATCTGACCGGGGTAGTACATTTCAATTTCGGTCCAATCCTGTTCCCAGGCCGGAGCACCGCCAGCAAAGCGTTTTGCAATCAACGTCGCATCGGATTCCAGCCCGACGGTAAGGGGCAGGGAAATATAGTGCCAGCGCATGGTGGAGGCGTTGCGAAACACGGCCAGGGCAATGTCATAGGTTCCCCGGTCCTTGAAAATCTTGTCATCAAGGATATTGCCGGTGTCCATCTGACGAACCAGGGTTACGTCCCAAAATCCGTTTTCCCACTGGGCAGAACTGGGTTGTGCCACATCACCGCGGGAGCCCTGGGTGGTGCGCAGCATCCGGCGGGGGATGGTATCGCCGTTTTTCCATTCCAGGCTCGGATCAAACGGCAGGGCGGTTTCAGAGCTGAGATAATAGATGTCATTGAAACCGAAATTGCCGGCGACCACATCGTCGTAGTTGAGGGCGTAAGTGCCAGCAACTGCGGGATTGAACATGAATTTGGGCTGGCCCGTTTCCTTGTCGAAATTGGTGGAATAGGGGCTGCGACCGGCATCGCCGCTGCGTTCGGCGGCGACCAGACCATCGTCAGCTAAAGCGATGGGGTTGGACCGGCTTGAACGCCACTGCCACAGATCAATGAAATAGCCGGCCTGTCTTAAGGTTTCGAGATCGCTTTCGGGCAGGACTGTTTCAAAGTCGCCGGGATCGGAGCGGGTATCGGGCAGATATTTGGTGCGTTCCTCACCCGTCTTGGGCGCTCCGGTGAACGTGCTTAGCCCCTCGCCAATGGTGATATAGCCACCATAGCGACCAAACTGGGGAACCGAACCATCATCGATCATCATGGCAATCCGGTCTTCATTGAGGAAATTCTTCGAGGGGCCGATGTCGCCGCCTTTCTCGCGAACCCATTCGCCATCGGTGTACACAAGAATGTCGTGGAAAATCGAGGGACGATCCACCGGCCAGCGATAGCGGAAATAGATCTTGTCGCCGTCGTAGGCGGCCTTGACCTGAAGGGTGGTGGTGAGTTCGTCAGGGATGAAGATAGCGCGATCAGGATCATTTATCTTGACCCCGGTATCGTGCGTTACCCAGGCTGCGACAAGCAATCCGGAAAATATGACCACCGATGCGGCCAGATATGTTCGGCGCATTTGACCGTTCCTTTCTTGATGGTTGTTGAGTTCTTGTGTTGGTAGTTCTGCCGTGTATCGGAACATACATGTAAATACACGTGCACCTACTCCGAATGTCCGCAGTCACGGTTCGTAATTGAAAACTACAGATGTCGGTCTTGGCTTGTATAGTGCGACCATCGCAGTACCTGCACGGTCAAGATATGATCTGCATCAATTTTTTGCGGTTTTTGTTTGAATTCGGGCGGGTCGATCCGGTCGCCTGCTTGAGCCCTGCTTGAGCCCTGTTTGGGTCCCACTCAGGACGTAGGGGCGAATCGGGCCGGGTCGGCGACGAAGCGTTCATGGCAGTCGGCGGAACAAAACGCATAGGCCACGTCCTCGTAATCGGCGACGTTCCTGGCCACCCAGCGATCCACCCGCATGCCGCACACCGGATCTCTGGTCCATTCATGGGGCTCTTGCTTGCGGTCACGGATTCTGCCGTCTTCAAGCCACAGGATCCGGTCGGCAATGTCCTCGATTCGCTGGTCATGGGTGACAATGACCACGGCGCGATTGTCCTTGCGGGCAATGTCGTGGAGCAGCATGGCGACCTCGGAGCCACGTTCCGAATCGAGATTGCCGGTTGGCTCGTCCGCCAGAATGAGTGGGGGATCATTGATTAAGGCCCGGGCCACGGCCACGCGCTGTTTTTCGCCGCCGGAAAGCTGGTGCGGGCGCGCTTTTCGCCGGTGGGTCAGTCCGAGCCGCTCGATCAGGGGGGCTGCCTGTTGTCTGGCCTTTGCATAATGGCCGGGGATCAGGCGGGCGGGGAACAGGATATTTTCCTCCACATTCAAAGCCCCGAGCAAATTGTAGGCCTGAAATACAAAACCGATCTTTCTGGCCCGCAGTTCCGCCAGCGCCCCTTCGCCAAGGGCTGTCAGCTCCTGACCGGCCAGGGACACAACACCGGTATCGGCGCGCATCAGGCCGCCCAGAATGGACAGGAGCGTGGTCTTGCCCGAACCGGAGGGGCCCTTGATCAGGATAAGTTCGCCGGGCTGGACCTGAAGGGAAACGTCAGTGACCGCATGGACGGCGCTATCGCCGCTGCCGAAGGTTTTGGACAGGTTGGTGGCACTTAAGATCGGGGTCATATCAGGTCTCCCATTTCAGGCGTTAAAGACCAGCGCGGGGTCGACTTTTTGTACGTAAATTGCCGGGATCAGGGCCGCCAGTTCGGCGGCAACAAAGGTTGCGGCACCCAGTTGCAGCGCGGTGACAAACGAGAACTGCACGGCAACTTCGGGCACCCATGCCGACAATGCGGCCTGCATGGGAACGATGGCGCCCAGGCCCAGGGCCACCCCCAGCAGGGCGACAAGCCCGGTCTGAACCATGGCGGACAGGATCAGTTGATGTTGGGGGGCGCCCAGGGCCTTGGCAACGGCCAGTTCGCCGATCCGGACAGACACAAAGGCATAGGCGGTAAAGGCAACGATCAGCGCGGCAACGCCGGTGCCGATGGCCCCCATCATGGCAATCAGAGCGCCGCCCATATCCAGGGCGAGGGCATAGTCATTTGCCATGAGCTGGGTGCGGGTTAAGGCGCGGACGCCGGGCACTTCGGCCTCGATGTTTTTTGCCAGTATGGCGGGATCAATGCCGGTGTCGGCGAGCACAAGGACCATGTTGGCGCCCCGATCAAGGACGAACTGGCGCCGGGCATCGGCCTCGTCGATAAATACGAGAGGATTGGCCATGGAAAAGGTGCCGTCGGAAAAGCCGGTAACGGTATAATCGGCGCCCGAGACGGCAATGGTGTCGCCAAGCTGATAACCGTCGCCGGCGGACATTGGCCGGGGCAGGGTGATGCCGCCGGGTTCAGGGGCGGTCCAGCCGGTGGTCTGCTGCCACAAGGTGCGCTGGTCGGGATCGGCGGGAATGCCGGCCACGTATGCAAAAAGCTCCTCGCCCCGGGGGCCGAGCAGCCCGTCGCGATACAATAAGGGCATAAAGGTTTTAACGCCGGTGACCGCGCCGGTTGCGGCAATAGCGGGCTCGGGAACCACCGAGCGGGCCATGTGGAGATTTTCAACCCCGGCCTCTAACACCCACACCTCGCCGGGGGAACGCTCGACGAAGGTCAGGATCTGGCTGGCCTCGCCGCGAAACACCGCGTCCAGAAACAGGCCCAGAATGAGGGCGAGGGCTATGCCGACCGCCGCCCCGAAGAGCGCCATGGGCTGGCTGAACAATGATTTGAAGGTCCAGTAAACCATTTTGTCACCGTTTGAATACGGATACCGGCTCCAGCCGGACGAGTTGGCGCCAGGGCAGATAAATGCTGGCAAAAACAGCGATCAGTGATACCACCACCGCCCGCACCAGAACCATGGGTTCCCAGACCAGGGGGTTATAGAGCGGGTTCCAGTCCGACATGATCAGGGCCAGCCCCCGGGCCAGCACCAATGCAAGGGGAAATGCCGACCCGGCAATGAGAATGCCGCCAAATATGAGGGCGGCGGCCAGCCCGCCCGGTTTGACCCCGAGGGCCTTTTGAATGCCGAACTGATGCAGATTGGAATGAACCTCGGCGTGGCGCAGGACCGACATGGTGAGCAGGGTGATCAGCCAGGTCATGGCTGAGAGCAAAATGAGAACCGGCCCCAGCATGCGCGAGGCAAAGCGCGCGTCGGCGGCACCAAGTTCTTGTGGGGTGCGGAAATCAGCGTCGGGGACGGCGCCTTCAAGGGCAGCACGGACCACATCCAGGTTAGCGCCCGGATCGATTTTGACAAGCACCCCGGACACTAAAGACATGGTGGTGTCGCCGGGGGAGAGTTGGCCGCTCATGACCAACCGGATGGCGGCCCGTACGAACTGGTCATAGGCGACAAACGCATAAGGGGTGAAAGGCGATGTGGTGCCGCTGGAAATGCCGACAATGGTGAGGTCGGTGCCTAAAACCTCAACCGTGTCCCCAAGGTTGAGCCCTTGCAATCGGGCAAGATTGGCATCGAGGACGATTTCGGGGGCGATCTGGGGCAGCCGCCCCGATTTTAATTCGGGAGGGCCGCCATTGGTGCCAAAGGCGACCAGCATGGCGGGGGTTCGCTGGCCGGCGAACGACAAGACGAAGGGGACCATGCCAATGGGCTGGGCATCGGCAACGCCGGGGGTGGCGCGTGTCCGGGTCAAAACGTCGGCGGGCAGGGCGGAAGGGCCCATGGCGAAATAGGTGTTGCCGGGGCTGACCGCGACCAGATCGGCGCTCAAGGACTGGGGAAAACGGGCCATGTCGGCCTCAATGCCGAGGCGTATTCCGTCAAACAGCATGGCCAGGGAAAGAACTCCGGCAAAGACCACCATGACCAACAGGGATCGGCCGGGTTGTGAAATCCATTGTCTGAATGCCCAGTTGAGCATTGTTTCAGTCCTTGTTGGCAGGTGGCCGGGCCTTGTTGGCAGGTGGCCGGGCCCTGTTGGCAGGTGGCCGGGCCCTGTTGGCAGGTGGCCGGGGCATGGGATGCCCGTTTCTTGTCGGGTATGCCCCGGCCTTGGCTGTTACCGCATCGTTTTTGTTCCGCTCATAATAACCTTCGGCGTTCTTATATCTTGACGCTTCTGAGCCGCAGGGCGTTTGAAATCACCGAGACCGATGAAAAGCTCATGGCGGCGGCGGCAAAGATCGGCGAGATTAAAATACCGGTGAACGGGAACAATATCCCGGCGGCCACCGGCACCCCGGCGGCATTGTAGATCATGGCAAAAAACAGGTTCTGCTTGATATTGCGCATGGTGGCCTTGGACAGTTTGCGGGCCCGGACAATGCCGTCGAGATTGCCGCTGATCAGCGTCAGGCCGGCGCTTTCAATGGCCACATCGGCGCCGGTGCCCATGGCGATACCCACATCGGACTGGGCCAGGGCCGGGGCGTCGTTGACCCCGTCTCCGGCCATGGCAACTTTTCGGCCCTGGGCCTGTAACTCTTTTACGATGCGGGCCTTGTCCGCGGGCAGCACATCGGCACGGATTTCGTCGATGCCGAGGCGGCCGGCGATGGCCTTGGCGGTGCGTTCGTTATCGCCGGTGGCCATGATGATGCGGAAGCCCACCTTGTGGAGGGCCTCGATGGCGGCCGGCGTCGAGCTTTTGACCGGATCGGCCACAGACACCAGCCCGGAGATCTCGCCGTCGACCACAATGAACATGACGGTTTCGCCTTCATCACGACGGAGGTCGGCGACGGCTTTGAGGTCGCCCGGCTCCAAACCGAGTTCTTCGAGCATTTTCGCATTGCCCAGGGCCACGGCCTTGCCGTCCACGATGCCCTTGACGCCCTTGCCGGTGATGGCTTCGAAATCGGTGGCTTCGGTCAGCTTGATGCCCCGTTCCTCGGCGCCCTTTACAATGGATTCAGCCAGGGGATGCTCGGAACCGCGTTCCAGGGAGGCCGCCAGCCGGAGCACTTCGGATTCGTCGTGCCCCTTTTCGGGCAGCACCGCGACCAGTTTGGGTTTGCCTTCGGTCAAGGTGCCGGTCTTGTCAACGATAAGCGTATCCACCTTGGCAAAGGTCTCAAGGGCCTCGGCGTTCTTGATCAGAACACCGGCCTGGGCGCCGCGTCCGGTGGCGGTCATGATCGACATGGGGGTGGCCAGTCCCAGCGCACAGGGACACGCGATGATCAGGACAGCAACGGCTGAAACGAGCGCATAGGCCAGTGCCGGCGCGGGCCCCCAGATTGCCCAGGAAATAAAGGAGATGATGGCAATGATAACCACTGCAGGGACAAATTTTCCGGCAACGGCATCCGCCAGTTTCTGGATAGGTGCGCGGGAGCGCTGGGCATTGGCGACCATTTCGACGATCTGGGAGAGCATGGTGTCGGCGCCGACCCGTTTGGCCTTCATGATCAAAGAACCCGTGCCGTTGATGGTGGCACCGGTGACCTTGTCACCTTCGGTTTTTTCTACCGGCAGGGGTTCGCCGGAAATCATGGATTCGTCGATGGAGGACCGACCCTTGGTCACCACGCCATCCACGGGCACCTTGTCGCCGGGGCGAATGCGCAGCAAATCACCCACGGCCACCTCTTCGAGGGGAATTTCTTCTTCGGTGCCGTCGGGGCGGATGACCCGGGCGGTTTTGGCCGCCAGATCCAGCAACGCCTTGATGGCGGAACCGGTACGTTCCCGGGCCCGCAATTCCATGATCTGGCCGAGCATGACCAGAACGACAATTACAGCGCCGGCTTCAAAATATACGCCCACGGCGCCGGTTACAGGATCTCGAAACCCTTCGGGAAATATCTGCGGCGCCAGCACCGCAACTACCGAAAAGCTCCAGGCGGCGCTGATGCCCATGGCGATCAGCGTGAACATGTTCAGGTTCCAGGTTTTTACCGAGTTGACCCCGCGAGCCAGAAACGGCCAGCCGACCCACAGGATGACCGGGGTGCCCAGTAACAGTTCAAGCCAGAGGACAACGTCCTTGCCCCACAGATCGGTAAAGAAGGTAAACCCGATGAACGGGCCCATGGAGAGCACCAGCAGGGGAATGGTCAGGACGGTGCCGATCCAGAAGCGCCGGGTAAAATCAACCAGTTCGGGGTTGGGGCCCTCATCGCCGGCGGGGATGCCCATGGGCTCAAGGGCCATGCCGCAAACCGGGCAGGTGCCGGGCCCTTCCTGAATAATTTCAGGGTCCATGGGGCAGGTATACATGGTGCCCTTTGGCATTTCTTCCTGGGCGGGGGGGCCGTCGGCATACTTTTCCGGGTCGCCTTCAAACTTGGTCTTGCACCCGCCGGAACAGAAATAGACACCATGGCCGTTGTGGCGGGTGAAATGTTTGGCGGTGGCGCGATTTACGGTCATGCCGCACACCGGGTCTTTGCCGGTGATATAATCGGTGGGGGTGGCGATGAATTTTTTTACGCAGCTGTCGGAGCAAAAATGATAGGTATGGCCGTCATGGTCATGGGTGGGCTTGCCCGCTTTGGGGTCAACGGTCATGCCGCACACGGGATCCCGGACGATGGGCGCATCGGCGGCCGGTGCCGGTTTGGTTGCCACCGCGCCATGGTCATGATTGTGGGCTTCGCCTTTGGTGTGGTTGTGGCCGTTGTTTTTCATGAACTGAGTTCCTTTTTCTCGCTTGCAGCGCCTTTGGACGCCACCGGGCGGTAAATGGTCTGTTGACCTTTAGACGGAGCAAACCGCCTGACGTTACGGTTTTTTTGGCAAGTGGGACGATTTTTTGTCAAAATTACCGGTTACTGGGTGGCGGTGGCCCCGGCACAGGTACATTCGCGAAACCCGTGCTTGCAGCAACTGCCACAGCTTCCCCCCAGCGACTTGCGCAAAGCCTGACGGGCCCGATGGAGCCGGACACGTACATTGGCGGCGCTCAGATCCAGTTCGCGGGCAACCTGCTCGCGGGACTGCCCTTGCAGATCGATGCGGCGCAGAACTTCAGCATATTCTGACCGCAGGGCCGGCAGCAAACCGTAAAAGCAGCCGCAAATTGCTTCCTCAAGTTCTGTGTCAATTTCATGGGCACTCGGGGTCAACAAATCCAGCTCACGGGCATAGCGCCCCTCCCGGCGCCGGCGGGCCGCCTCGGAGCGATAATGGTCGGTGAGCACGGAGCGTAAAACAGAATACAGCCAGGCGACCAGGGATTCGGTTTGCCGGATGGTGTCGCTGGCGTTGACCACGCGCAGGCAGAAATTTTGAAATACGTCCTTTGCGTCTTCGGGGTTGCCCAGACGGCGCACCAGAAACTGCAAGAACGCACGATTGTTTTGTGTCAGGGCCGCTTCGACGGCGGGGTCCATATGGCGCAACGCGTCATCGGGGTTATGGGCGATAAACTCGTTTGGCGGGGTGGCGTTCATGATCGGCAAACTCAGCGGTTATGGGTGATGGTCCAGATCGGGCGCGGCCAGAAGTCGGGCGCGGCCAGAAGTCGGGCGCTGCCAGAAGTCCGGCGCTGCCGGAAGGCAGATATAGGTAAGTTGCGGTGCCCAGTTCAACCGGGTGCGGGCCAATTGAAGCGCCATATCTCCCCTGTTTATGAGTTGGGAGCCTAGCATACTTGTCGCCCTGACAGCACCGGGCCGATTTTGCCCGCGTTTGCGATAAAAACGTGGGGGTGTACGGGAAGGCGCAATTGCCTATTGATGGGGTAGACGTCCGGCCGTATGCATCGGGCCAAAATTAAACAGGAGGGGCAACATGGCCGAGCTCGTGAGGTTGGTTTCGCCGATTGACGGATCGGTTTTTGCCGAACGCGCCTATGCAACGGATAGCGCGATTGAGGTTGCGTTGACCGAAGCGGTTGGGGCACAGGCAAAGTGGTGGTTAACCCCGATCCGCGAGCGGGTGGCGGCGGTGGGGCGATTTCTGGATGCGCTGGTGGCCATGAATGACGAGATTGTGCCCGAACTGGCGCATATGATGGGCCGGCCGGTGCGCTACGGGGGTGAAAAGGGCGGTGTCATAGAGCGTACCACTCACATGATGGGCATTGCCGAAGGGGCGCTGGCGCCGGTGATGCGCGACGGACCGCCGGGCTTTAAGCGCTATATCACCCATGAACCGGTGGGCATCGTTTTAGTGATTGCACCGTGGAACTACCCCTACATGACCGCGATCAACACCATTGTCCCGGCGCTTCTGGCGGGCAATTCGGTGCTGCTCAAGCATGCTTCACAAACGTTGCTGGTGGGGGAACGGCTTGCCGCCGCATTCGAGCAGTCCGGGTTGCCCCGGGGGCTTTTTGCCAATCTGGTACTCAGCCACGCCCAGACGGCCACGCTTTTGGGCTCCGGTCGCATTGATCACATCAATTTTACCGGTTCGGTGGACGGGGGGCGCCGGATTGAACAGGCGGCGGCGGGCACCTTTGCCACCCTGGGCCTCGAACTTGGCGGCAAGGACCCCGCTTACGTGCGGGCCGACGCCGACATTTCGTTTGCGGTGGAAAACATCACCGATGGCGCCTTTTACAACTCCGGGCAATCGTGTTGCGGGGTGGAGCGGGTTTATGCCCACGCCGATGTATACGATCAGGTGGTGGAAGGGATCATTGCGGCCACGAAAAAGCACGTGGTGGGCAACCCCCTTGATGAGGCGACCACTCTTGGGCCCATGGCCCATGCGCGCTTTGCCGATCCGGTCCGCGAACAGATCGCGGAAGCAAAACGGGGGGGCGCCAAAACCAATATCAATATGAGGGTGGCCAACGATGTGCCCGGTTCGCCCTATCTGGCCCCTGAAGTGCTCACCGGGGTCAACCATTCGATGTCGGTGATGCGGCAGGAAAGTTTTGGGCCCGTGGTGGGGATCATGCAGGTGCGCGATGATGAAGAAGCGGTCGACCTGATGAATGACAGCCCCTATGGGCTGACCGCCTCGATCTGGACGGCGGACATGGGGGCGGGGGCTCAAATCGGTGCCAAGATCGAAACCGGCACCGTCTTTTTGAACCGGTGCGATTATCTAGACCCCGATCTGGTGTGGACGGGCGTCAAAGACACCGGCAAGGGGGCCGGGCTGAGCGAGTTCGGCCTGATCGGGCTGACCCGATTCAAAAGCTATCATTTCCGCGAGCACAAGAAACAAGGGGGGTAAACCTCATGACCATGAATGCCAACTGGAGCTATCCCACCAATATCCTGTTCGGGGCCGGGCGGATCGCGGAATTGCCGCAAGTCCTTAAAGATGCCGGTATCCGCCGGCCCTTGCTGGTCACCGACGCCGGGCTGGCCGCTTTGCCGGTCACCCGGTCGGTTATGGACCTGCTAAAAGAGGGTGGCGTGGCTGCCACGATCTATTGCGATGTCAAACCCAACCCGGTCTCGGCCAATGTCCTTGGCGGCGTGAAAACTTACAGGGACGGCGGCCATGACGGCGTGATCGCCTTTGGCGGCGGCTCGGGGCTCGATACGGGCAAGGTGATTGCGTTCATGGCCGGGCAAACCCGGCCCATGTGGGATTTTGAGGATATTGGCGACTGGTGGACCCGGGCCGACCCGGCCGGCATTGCTCCCATCATTGCGGTGCCGACCACGGCGGGAACGGGCTCGGAAGTGGGCCGGGCCGGGGTCATCACAGATGAGGTCACCCACACCAAAAAGGTCATTTTTCACCCCAGGATGATGCCGGGCACGGTGATTGCCGATCCTGAACTAACCGTGGGCATGCCGAAATTTATCACCGTTGGCACTGGCATGGACGCGCTGGCCCATTGTCTGGAAGCTTATCTTGCCCCCGCATATCACCCCATGGCCGAGGGCATGGCCATTGAAGGCATGCGACTGGCGCTTGAAAATCTGCCGCTGGTTTTCGCCGAGCCGGGCAACATACAAGCGCGGGGCCATATGATGAGCGCCGCGGCCATCGGGGCGACGGCCTTTCAAAAGGGGCTGGGGGCCATTCATTCCCTTAGCCATCCGGTGGGTGCGATTTACGATACCCATCACGGCATGACCAATGCGGTATTCATGCCCTATGTTCTGGTGGCCAACCGGGTGTCGATCGAGGACAAGATCTGCCGGCTGGCGGCCTTTTTGGGTCTGTCAGCGACGTTTGAGGCGTTTTTGGAAATGATCCTTGATGTGCGGGCCGAACTGGGTGTGCCCCACACCCTGGCCGATTTTGATATCCCCGGCGACAAGCGCCGCGAAATTGCCGACAAGGCGATTGTCGATCCCACAGCTTCGGGCAATCCGAGGGAGCTGACCCATGATCTGGCGCTGGAAATTTTTGACCGGGCGATGTCGGGGCGCCTGGACAAAGGATAAATCGCTCCCTTCCGGCTCTTTTTGTCCTCGCGCCGGACGGGCTACTTGTCCTCGCGCCGGACGGGCTACGACGTGCGGGCAAAAGGCCCGGCTCGCTTGCGCTCGCTGATCTCCTGGTCAGAGAAGGTATGTGTAAATGGCCAAACGAAACGTTCTTTCGCTTCTGGAGACATCCATTCTGTCATCACACGGCTGGTCCGGGTGATCCAGTCTTGTGGCGGTGCCGACTGTGAATGGACGCAAGACTGGATTACCCGCATGAAGCGGGTAATGACGAAAATGGT
>JAADFY010000225.1 GCA_013152625.1 Alphaproteobacteria bacterium | reverse complement strand
GCGCATGCGGGTTGGTACCCTGCGTGATCAGACCCCGGCACTGCCCGCCGCTTGAGCCGGCGGGAGTTTTTTCCCAGAACCCGCCGTGCGTTTTCTGGTTTCACTGTCAAGGGCGGTAACCACAGTGTCGATTTTTTCATCCAGGTCATAGCGGTTTTCGCGCCGGGCGGCATCGAGTGCCCCCACGCCTATTTCGATCAGATCGAGATGAGGGGCGGCGTTTTCCACCCGTTCGAGCAGATCGCAGAGGGGATTGGCCAGGGCGGTCAGGGCCGGGGCGTTGGCCATGGTGCCGCCCCCCTTTACCTCATGGGCGGCGGCGGTGAGCAACTCGGCGGCGAGGGGATTGTCCGGATCGGCGCGAAACCTCTCCAGGGCGGCCAGCAGCGCATCCAGCCAATCGTCGATCCAGCCGGAAAACTCGTGGGAATGTTGTTGCACCGCTTTATCTGCGGCATTTATGCCGCCGGTATCAATGCCGCCGGTGCCGGTGCTGGTTACTCTGGTGTGGGGTTGGTTTGGCGGATGAATGAGCTGGTATTTCGCCCCGCTTTTGGGGTCCTGCATTTCGGTAACGACGGCTTTTTCCATCTCGGTTCCCCAATACCATGCGACTCAAGACGACGAGGATCAAGTTTGCCGAATCTGCGAAAAAAATTGAACTCCGGTCTGCTACGGAGCGGGCGGGCAAGGATTGGTTAAGGTGTCGGGTTGCCCAGACGGGCCGGTTGCGATTTCAATAGACGAATTGCTCGGCCAGCACCCGTTCATCCAGGCTGTGGCCGGGATCAAACAACAGCAAAACTGAGTGGGTGCGATCCTCGCGCACCTCCACCTCAACGACATTTTCAAATTCGAGATTGTCGGCCACCGCGTTTACCGGCCTTTTTCCCGCGTCCAGAATTTGCAGTTTGACCGTGGCGGTATTGGCCAGAAGGGCGCCACGCCAGCGCCGGGGGCGAAAGGGCGAAATGGGGGTCAAGGCCAGCAGCTGCGCGGTTATGGGCAGGATTGGCCCATGGGCCGACAGGTTATAGGCAGTCGAGCCGGCCGGGGTGGCCAACAGTATGCCGTCACAGATCAGTTCGTCCATGCGCACATGATCATCGATGAGAATTCGCAGCTTTGCCGCCTGATAGGAGGAACGCAGCAGGGAAACCTCGTTGAGCGCCAGCCCCTGGTGCCGGGTGCCATCGCCCAGAATAGCGGCCATGGTCAGGGGGTGAATTTCGGTGCGTTCGGCGGCGGCAAGGCGCTGGGCGAGTTTTTCGGGGGCAAAATCATTCATCATGAAGCCCACGGAACCAAAATTGATCCCGTAAACCGGCACCGGTCGATCCATCACCCGGTGCAGGGTTTCAAGCATGAATCCGTCACCGCCAAGGGCGACGATGGTTTCAGCTTCGCCCATTCCGCAATCGCCGTAAAGGGCGACCAGTTGTTCGCGGGCGGCCTCGGAATCGTCGGTGCCGCTGGAAACAAAGGTGACTTTTCCGATGGAGGTGGGCGCCATGATTTGCCAGACCGGTAAAAATCGCGGGTGGGGGGCCATGGTAATTCCACAGAAACGGAAAACAAGCCGTTTGTTTGCCTTTCGCCGGCAGGGCAACAATTGCCCGCCAGTCCAGTGCGAATTCCGCCCGTGCGGGAAACCGGTCTTGCTTGAGTTGCAATTGGTGCGCAACGATGGTCTTGTTGGGTAATGTTCGCGCCGGGCACCGTGTTTTGGCCGGGCAATTTCAACAGCGGACCCGGCATGGATCCGGGGCCGGTTCTGCAAAAAATAAAACCCAGAAAAACCCAAAAGGGAGAGACCATCATGCAAACAGTTATCGGACGCCGGGGCCTGCTCGGTGCAACACTTCTGGCCGCGGGGCTGGTTTTTGGCGCTGGCGCAACCGCCTTCGGCCAGGAACTGACATTGCGGTTTTCAACACCCGCTTCGGAAACCGATCTTCGTTCGGTTGGTCTTGAGGAAATTTTTGCCGAAGGCGTCAAGGACTTTGCAGTCTATCAGCCCCATTATAATGCAACCTTTTTTGCCCAGGGCACCGAGCTGGAAGCCATTGCCCGGGGCAATCTGGAAATGGCGATCACATCGGCCCAGGAACTGGCGCAGCTTATTCCTGACTGGTCAATTTTTACCGCCGGCTATCTCATTCGTGATTCCGAGCATCAGCGGGCCGTGTTTGACGGGGACATCGGCGCTGAAATGTATCAGCTGGCCGCGGATCAGCTTGGGGTCAAGCTGCTCTCGGTGATGTATTTCGGAACCCGCCAGCTCAACCTGCGCGGTGACAAAAAAATCAACACCCCCGAGGATCTGGCTGGCGTAAAACTGCGTATGCCGGGCACCGATGCCTGGCAGTTCCTGGGCAAGGCGCTGGGTGCCAACCCCACACCGCTGGCATTTACCGAGGTCTTTACCTCTTTGGGGTCCGGTGCCATTGACGGTCAGGACAACCCCCTGCCCACCGTTCGCGACCGCAAGTTCTATGAGGTGACCGACCAGATTATCCTGACTTCCCATCT
Source organism: Alphaproteobacteria bacterium (assembly GCA_013152625.1). Classification (GTDB taxonomy): domain Bacteria; phylum Pseudomonadota; class Alphaproteobacteria; order Rhizobiales; family Devosiaceae; genus JAADFY01. The sequence continues at coordinate 11,661 of JAADFY010000225.1, read as the reverse complement.
GGTGGACGGCAACTTTCTGGCCTTAAGCCTTGAAGTGTGGGATGGCCTGACCGCCGACCAGCAGGACCAGTTGCAGACCGCCGCCAGAGCGGCTTCGCTTTCAATCTCGGCTAACATTCTTGCCGTGGAAGAGGAAATTGTCGAGTTCTTCAGGTCCGAAGGGCTTGAGGTTTACACACCGGATGTGGATGCGTTCCGCACGCGGGTGCAGAATGCCTATCTGGAGAGTGAGTTTTCGGCCAACTGGCCCGAAGGCATGCTCGAACGGGTAAATGCCGCCGGTCAGTGATTGAACGGCAATGAGCAAAGCGAGTTCCTGGAGCAAAGCGAGTTCCTGGAACAAGGCGATTTCCTGGTTTCAGGCCAGAGCTGAAAACGTGGCGGTGGGCTTGCTCGCCGTCATGTTTTTGGCGTTTATTCTGCAAATTCTGTTTCGCTATGTTTTTAATAATCCGCTTTCATGGACCTTGGAGCTCAGCCTGACCACCTGGTTGTGGCTGGTGTTCTGGGGCGGCGCTTTTAACCTGCGCAACGCCGATCATGTCCGCTTCGATATTTTATATGCCGAATCGGGGCCAAAGGTGCGGCGGATATTGGCGCTGGTTTCCGCTGTTGCCATTGTCGCCGGGTTGGTGACCGCTTTTCCCGCCACGGTGGATTTCATCAGTTTCAAGAAAATCCGCACCAGTTCGGCCATGAATATCCGGCTTGACGTGGTGTTCTCCGTGTACGCGATATTCGCGGTGGGTGTTGCGACAAATTACGGGTTACGAATTCTGGCTATCGTTCGCGGGCGTGACCCTGATTTGGTGGCGCCGCCGTCGTCCGAAGAGGCCAAATCCTGATGATCTGGTTGTGTGAACCAATCGCTGTGAGAGCGGCGTTATGAGTCTGGCGTTCGGGCTGTGCCTGATTGCCCTGTTCGGGCTCGCCGCCGTCGGTACGCCCATCGCTTTGTCGATGATCGTGGCCTCCACGCTTTATTTGTTCATGCAGGGGCAGGACCTGGGCCTGACCTCCGAAAAAGCACTGCAGGGGCTTTACGACAGTTTCATCCTGCTCGCGGTGCCCCTGTTCATCGTTGCTGCCAACATCATGAACGCCGGCACGATCTCGGATCGGCTGCTTAAATTCGCGGTGGCGCTGGTGGGCCGGTTTCGCGGGGGCCTGGGCCATGTGAATGTGGTGGCCAGCCTGATATTTTCCGGCATGTCGGGTTCGGCCATTGCCGATGCGGCCGGGATTGGCAAGATCGTCATTCAGATGATGACCAAGGACGGGCGCTACACGCCGGGGTTTGCCGCCGCGCTTACTGCGGCATCGGCCACCATCGGCCCGATTATTCCCCCCTCGATCCCCATGGTCATGTACGCATTGGTATCGGATGCATCCATCGGGTTCCTGTTTCTGGCCGGCATTGTTCCGGGGCTGTTGATGGGGGCCATGCTCATGATCATGGTGGCCGTCATGGCCCGTCGCCGGGGCATGGGCGTTGATGAACCGGTGCCCGTGCGCCAGATACCAAAACTGACGGTAGAGGCGTTCCCCGCCCTGCTGATGCCAGCAATTTTGCTCTATGGCATATATGGGGGGGTAACCACCCCCACAGAGGCGGCGGCGGTTGCGGCGGCCTATGCCCTGATTCTGGCGGCGGTGTTCTACCGGGCGCTCAAGTGGCGCACTCTTTATGAAATTCTGGCCAGCAGCGCCCGCTCGTCGGCGGCCATTGGCCTGATTATTGCCGGAGCGCTGATTTTCAATTTCATCATTGCCTCGGAAAACATCCCCGGCATGGTTTCAAGTGCCCTTGAGGTCATCGACATTCCGCCCCTGGCATTTCTGCTTGGCGTGACCGTGCTGCTGCTTTTGCTGGGCTGTGTACTCGATGCCACCACCATCATTTTAGTCATTGTGCCCATGCTGATACCGGCGGCCCGCCTGCTGGAGGTGGATCTGGTCCATTTTGGCGTTGTGGTGGTGGTCAACACCATGATCGGGCTGATTACACCGCCCTACGGGGTGCTGTTGTTCGTGATCAACGCCACCACTGGTATTACCCTGCGCGAAATGATCGGCGACGTGCTGCCCTTTTTGGCCGCCCTGCTGATCGCACTGGCAATCATGGTGCTGGTGCCTGATCTGGTTTTGTGGCTGCCCCGGGTGTTCGGGTATAGCGGTTAGCGCCCTTTCAAAAGCATGACAGCGAAGTAACCCCGGTCATCTGTGGCATAGCGCACCATGTCCCAGCCGCTGACGCCAGCGAGGTCGTGCAGCTCCTGGCGGCCGAATTTTCGCGAATTTTCGGTATGAATGGTCTCGCCGGCGTTCATGAAAAATTGCCGGCCGGCCACAAAAAACACCTGATCGCCGGATGCGGCAAGGTGCATTTCAACCCGGCTTTTTTCCTCCGACCAGATAGCCTGATGGGAAAAATCATCGAGATTGAACGTGCCGTCAAGTTCGCGATTTATACGCACCAGAATATTTTTGTTGAACCGGGCCGTCACCCCGGCGGCGTCATCGTAGGCAGGGATCAAGATATCAGCGCTTTTGCGCAGATCGGCGCCCAGTACCAGATATGAATCGGCCCCCAGTTGCCCGCGAACACCGGTCAAAAACCCGCGTATTTCGCCGTCGCTGAGATTACCGATAGTAGAGCCGGGAAAGAACCCCACCTTTGGCCCGGCGGGGGACAGATCAAGGTCGGGCGGGCGGGTGAGAAAATCGCCGGCCACCGGGCGGGCGGTGATTTCGGGATAATCGGCGGCAATTGATTTGACCGCTTCGCCCAGATGCTCGCGGGAGATGTCGATGGCGATATATTCGTATGGGGTGGCCAGGGCATCGAGCAAAAACCGCACCTTGATGGCCGCTCCGGCGCCATATTCGACAATGGTTGCGCCCGGGCCGATTTCGGCGGCAAACTCGCTCGACACCTTGGCCAGAATTTTCACCTCGGTCCGGGTGACGTAATATTCGGGCAGGGTGGTGATTAGTTCAAACAGATGCGAACCGGCCTGATCATACAGCCAGCGGGGCGAGAGGGTTTTTTGCGGGCGTGACAGCCCGGCCAGCACATCGGTTTCGAATTCCGAATGGTTCAATCTGGCAGAATTTACATTAATGTTCAAAGGTCTTTTGCCAATCTCAAGCCGCTGAACTGCCAGCGTTTTTGCGGGTAAAAGAAATTCCGATAGCCAGCGCGGATATGGTCGGGCGGGGTGACGCACGAGCCGCCCTTGAGCACGTACTGGCCGTTCATGAATTTGCCGTTATACTCACCCACCGCCCCATCGGCGACCTTATACCGCGGATAAGGTGAAAACGGGCTTTGCGTCCACTCCCACACATCGCCAAACATCTGCAAAAGCCCCTCTTTTGCCGCCGCCGGGGCCGGGCGGAGCCGTTTCGAGGCCCCCATGTTGCCAATGACCGGCACCGTGGTGCCCGCGAGTTCCCACTCAAATTCGGTGGGCAGCCGCAAACCGCAAAACCGGGCATAAGCGTCCGCTTCAAAATAGCTGACATGGGTGACCGGTGCCGCAGGATCCACCGGTTGCAACCCGCGCAATGTCATGGACCAGTATTGGTCGTCACGCTTTTGCCAATAAAGCGGAGCGTTCCAGCCGTGGCGGGCGACCGTCGCCCACCCGTCCGAAAGCCAAAGGGTGGGGGCCGCATAACCGTCGCCATCGATAAATTCCATCCATTCCGCGTTGGTCACCAGACGGGAGCCAAGGGCAAACGGCTCGATCAGCCGGTCATGGGCCGGGTTCTCACAGTCAAATGAAAAACCGGGCCCCTCATGACCAAAACGTACCTGGCCGCCCTCAAATTCGAGCCAGCGCAGCGCAGTGGGTTCCGAGGCGTTCAATTCGAGCGGTTCACCGGGCCGAAAGCTGGGATAAAGCGGGTTCTGGGCGAACAGGTGCAAAATATCGGTAAGCAGTAATTCCTGGTGCTGCTGTTCGTGATGGATGCCCAGAATCAGCAGATCCCTTAACGCGGCGGTGCATTTTTGTTCAAGAAGCTGCTCCAGGGCGTCATTTACATGGGCACGGTAATCCAGCACTTCGGCCAGCGATGGCCGGGTCAGCATGCCGCGCTTGGGCCGGGGGTGCCGGGCCCCCAGGGTCTCATAATAGGAGTTGAACAAAAACGCGTATCGCTGGTCAAAAACGGTGTACCCGGCAAGATGTTCCTTCAAAATCACCGTTTCAAAGAACCATGTGGTGTGGGCGAGATGCCACTTTGCCGGGCTGGCGTCGGGCATGGACTGAACCGCCGCATCGGCATCTGTCAGGTCTTTGGCCAGCCATTCGGTTTGGGCGCGCGTGTCCAACAATTGCCGGGCAAGGGTTGAATTTGAGGTTGCGGCGGCGGCGGGTGTTGTGGTCCGGGGGATACTCATATCTGGCTCCTTGGCTCCGATAGTTTCCAAGCTCATTGGCGCCCTGTCGTCTGTGGGCGGCTCGCTGCAGGCGGCAAAAGATGGGTCACCGGGCGCAATTTCCAGTACTTGCCAGCGAGGCCATGTTGCCCTTTGAACCAAGAATAAGTGTTAAATATTGTAGCACCAGTCACAATATCGCGACAGTGCGGTGCGTTTATGTTCCACCTGTCTTGCCGGTGAACTCGGCTTTTCGCTTTGTGATCCGGTCGGCCAGAAAATCCACGAACATGCGAATGCGCGCCGTCTTGCGCAGGTCGCGATGCAAAAGCAGCCAGATCGAGCGGTCCGGGATCGGGGTCTGAAACGGTGCCCGGACGATGCCCGGCCAGGTGTCGCCGACAAAACAGGGCAACAGGACCAGCCCGACCCCGTGGGCGGCGAGCTTGGCCTGGGGAATGGCTTCATTGACCCGATGGCGAATTGTGGCGTGGGGATAGGCGGATTTTTTTACCCACGGGGCGGTGGCGATACCTGCCTCTTCGGTCCAGCCGATCCATTCCAGACCGGCGCCGCCATTGTCGCGAATGCGCAAGGCGTAACTTTTCGAGCAATAAACTGCCTTTGAACAACGCACCAGCCGCCGGCCCACCACATCGTCGGTCACTTCAAAGGCGTAGCGGATGGAAACGTCGGCCTCGCGCCGCTCCAGGCTGGCAATGGTGTTGGTGACTTCAAGATGAATGTTGATGTCTTCGAACCGGGCGCAAAATTGGGCCAGATCATCCATGATCGAGGTTACTGCCATGAACGGCGGGATCGTAAGATTGATCGCTCCGGCGGGCCGGGTGTCGCGACCGGCCACGCCCCTGGAGGCGGCGGCAATTTCCTCTTCGATCCGCAGCGCCCGGGGATAAAGGTCCTCTCCAAGCTGGGTCAAGGTCAGCCCCGAGCGGGCCCGGTCGAACAGCCGGGCATCAATTGCGGTTTCAAGAGCGGCGAGCCGGCGCGAGACTGTGGCGTGATTGGCCCCGATGACTTCAGCGGCGGCGCGGATGGTACCGGCCCGGGCCACGGCCAGGAAATATTTCATATCGCCCCAGTCAAAGGCGGCCAGTCGTCGCGGCATGGTGGCGCTCCGGTAAGGACAATCAAGCTCGCCCATGATTTGGTATTTCCATGTGTGATGCAAGATAAACAACTTCGCGCACGCCCGGGTGCCTGAAGTGGGGGCAATCAGTAAACCGCCACCCAAAATACCTATGTCCATTGACATGGCGGCGGCCCATCCATAGAAATGACACCGATGTCATGCCTCCGATGTCCTGTCGGCGATGCCGCACGGTCGGCTTCCCGAAGGGGCAATCGTCGGTGAACCTGGAAGGTTGTTTCGCCAGGAAACCCACGCGTTCGGATGCAGGTTTCGGGGAGGGTCGCTTGTCCACAATCTACGACGTTGCCAAAGAAGCCGGTGTTTCGCCGAAAACCGTTTCGCGTGTGCTGAACGCGGATGCACCCGTGAAAGAAAAAACCAGGGTCGCTGTCGAGGCGGCAATGGCCAGACTGGCCTATGTGCCCTCCAACGCCGCGCGCACGATGCGGTCCCGGAAATCGGGGCTGGTGGGTCTGATCACCGGCGCCATTTCCACATCACCGGGTTCCGGTGAGTTCGCGGGTCTGCCCGCTATCCACATTATTCAGGCCGCGCAGCGGGTGTTGTCCGAACAGGGCATGACCGTCCTCATTTCGGACGTGGGGGAGCGCCACGGCCAGATGGCCAGACTGGTGCAGACGCTGCTGGAGCACCGCGTCGAGGGCCTGATGTATGTGGTCGAGTTTCACGAGCGGATAAAATTGCCCGAAAATCTCGACAGTCAGTCGGTGGTGCTTGTCAATTGTTTCGATGATGCGGGGACGCCGGCCGTATTGCCCGATGATGAGGGGGGGGAATACAATCTGGTCCGGGGCCTGGTGGAGCGGGGCCATTCGCGTATTGCGTTTCTTACGCCCCCCGAACAGCAAGTTGCCCGCGCCCTGCGCCTGAAAGGATATCAGCGCGCCTTGTCGGAAGCGGGACTTGCCTATGATCCGGCGATGGTAATGACGGCCGCGCTCACCGGCCTCGCCCATGAGTTTGATCTGTTGTGGGATGTGCTTGACCGGGTTCTGGGTAACCCGGACCCGCCGACCGTCATATGCTGTGGCAATGACAAGATGGCGATGCGTGTTTATGGACTGCTAAGCGACAGAGGCCTTAAGATCCCGGAAGATATTTCTGTGGTGGGCTACGATGACTACCGCATTATTTCAGAACAGCTTCACCCCCCCCTGACCAGTGCCAGCCTGCCCTATGAGGCGATGGGCGCGCGGGCGGCGCACATGCTGTTGAGCATGATCAGAAAAGAAATCCAGCCGAAAGAAACCAGAGTTGACCTGGTTTCCGGGCCGGTCACCTGGCGCAAATCCGTCAGGACTTACGACCAGACGGTTGTCAACATCCAGTCAACGAGGAGGAATTATAAATGAACAAACTTACGCTTTTTGGCGGTGCGGTGGTGCTCTCCACCCTGCTTGCCAGCACTGCGATGGCGCAAACTGAGCTGAGCATGTGGTATCATGGTGCCGGCAATCCCAACGAACTCGAAGTTCTTGACGTCATCATCGACGACTTCAATGGCTCCCAGTCCGACTGGAATGTGGTGCTCGAGAAATTTCCGCAGGAATCCTACAATGAGTCCGTGGTTGCAGCGGCCCTGGCGGGGAATCTGCCCGATATTATCGATGTCGATGGACCGGTGATGCCCAACTGGGCCTGGGCGGGCTATATGGCCCCGCTTGAGCTTTCCGACGGGGCGCTGGACGGGTTTTTGCCTGGGGCTATCGGCGAGTGGAATGGCAACATCTACTCCGTCGGCCTGTGGGACGCGGGGCTGGCTATTTTTGCCCGCAAATCGGTCCTCGAGGCCAATGACATTCGCGTTCCCACACTGGACAATCCCTGGAACGAAGCGGAATTCGACGCCCTTCTTTTGAAGTTGCAGGCCACCGGTGATTTTGATTTTGCCATCGATATGGGCATGGCCTGGACCGGCGAGTGGTATCCGTACGCCTTTTCTCCGTTTTTGCAGAGCTTTGGCGGCGACATCATGGACCGCTCCACCTACAAAACGGCTGAGGGTGCACTAAATGGCGATGCAGCTATTGCCTTCGGCGAGTGGTGGCAGGCCCTGTTTGCCCGCGACCTTTCTCCAGGGACTTCCCAGGATGGGGCGGACCGGGGATCGGGCTTCCTTGAAGGCAAGTATGCGCTCCAGTGGAATGGTAACTGGGCGGCACTTCCCGCACTGGAAAAGTTTGGCGATGACATGCTGTTCCTGCCGGCGCCTGATTTTGGCAACGGCCCCAGGATCGGCGCTGCCTCCTGGCAGTTCGGAGTTTCCGCCAGCAGTGAAAACCAGGATGGCGCCAGCGCCTTTATCGAGTTCGCCATGCAGGACAAGTACCTGGCTCAGTTCTCGGATGCTATTGGCCTCATTCCGGCGACTGCCGCGGCTGCTGCCATGTCCAAGAATTACAAGTCTGGCGGTCCGCTTGAGGTGTTCTTTGGCCTAAGCGAAAACCAGGCCACGTTGCGTCCGGTAACTCCTGGATATGTGGTTGCTGCGCTCGACTTCGAAAAAGCGATGGCTGATATCGCCAATGGTGCTGATGTGCCCGATGCGCTCGATGCCGCGGTTGATGCGATCAACTCCGATATCGAGAAAAACAGCGGTTACGGCTTTTAGGTTCCAAAGCCTGCCCAAGGTTTGTTGCGGCGCCAACTCCAAGTGCGTTCAGGGCCCGTAACGACCATGCAGAACAATTCCGCCCGGCGGTGTCGGGCGGAACCACGATACGCGATTTTGACTAAACGCTGGGGGAGGCGGAGTTCGTGAGCACGCCGGTCAGATCAAAACTGAGCAGTGCAACCGGTGCAGGCTGGGGTATGGCCGCGCCGGTGATCGGATTACTGTCGTTGTTTTTGATCTTTCCGTTCATTCTCGCGTTTGCCCTTTCGTTCACCAACCAGCGGCTTATTTCGCCAAACCCTACTGAATTTATCGGCATGCGCAATTTCGAACAGTTGCTCGGCCTGAACGTGCTGATCATTGAGCCCGAGCGCGATGGCGCCGGTGAGCTTGTCCGCAACGACGCCGGGGAACCTGCATATCCAAGGGTGCGGACGTTTACCCGAAACAACCCGGATTATCCCCAGTACCAGGGCATGCGGGAGTGGTTTGCCTGGAATTTTCGCGGGGATCGCATCGTTTTTCTGGCCAGCGATGTAATCTTCATGAGAGCGCTGACCAATACATTTTTGTTCGTGGCGGTTGTGGCGCCGGTGCAGGGCGGTCTGGCTTTGCTGCTGGCGCTTTTGATCAACCAGAAACTGCGGGGCATAAACGTTTACCGGGCGATCTATTTCATGCCGGTGGTCGTCTCCATTGTCGTCGTGTCGTTGTTGTGGCGGTTCATTTATGACGGCAACGACGGGTTGCTCAATAATATTCTGTCCGGTCTGACCTTTGGCGCATTCAAACCCGTCGACTGGCTCGGCGAGTATGGGACCGCGCTCGGCGCCATCATGGGCATGTCGATCTGGCAGGCGGTGGGTTTTCATATGGTAATCTGGCTATCCGGCCTGCAAACCATCCCCGAAACGCTCTATGAAGCCGCCGATATCGAAGGGGCAACGGCAACGCAGAAGTTCCGTTATGTCACCTGGCCGGGCCTGAGAAATACCGCGGTACTGGTTCTGATTGTCATTACAATGCAGGCGTTTGCGCTGTTCGCGCAGATTGATGTCATGACCCGGGGCGGTCCGCTCGATTCGACCCAGACGCTGGTGTTCCAGGCGGTGATTCGCGGCTACGAGAAGCAGGACATTTCCGGCGGTTCCGCCATCTCGGTCATTCTTTTCCTGATTGTTTTGAGCGTGTCGCTTTTGCAGCGCTATCTCGTGCGGACCAAAAACTGATGGCCGCCGTCAAGCCTGCCAATCGCGGTGTAAATCTATGGTTGCGCTACACGCTTCTCACCTTTGTGGCGTTGATTTTCATATTTCCGATCGTGTTCATGGTCGTCTCATCGCTCAAGCCCGACCAGCAACTGCTGGTCGATACAGGTTCCCTGCGGGCATTCCTGCCGGTTGGCGACATATCCCTGAACAATTATTTCGAGGCGTTCGAGCGGGCGCCGGTGGGCCTGTTCATTTTCAATTCGATATTGATCACCGGCGTGACGGTGGCGTTGTCGCTGTTTGTGTGCTCGTTCGGCGCGTTTTCTTTTGCGTTTTTGAAATGGCGCGGGCGCGATGTCATTCTGGCGATCATAATCGCAACGCTGATCGTGCCCTTTGAGACCATTGCCATACCGATGCTGCTGGTGGTGAACAATCTGCCGATGGTTTCGTCTTCCGGATTTAAAATCGGCTGGCTCAATTCCTATCAGGTTCAAATCGTTCCGTTCATCGCCGATGGCCTGACGATCTTTTTGTTCGTCCAGTATTTTAGGGACCTGCCGCGCGAACTGATCGAGGCGGCGCGAATTGACGGTGCAAGTTGGCTGCAAATCTACCGGCGGGTCATTGTGCCCATATCCGGCCCGGTGTTTGCGACGGCGGCGATATTGAAATTTCTTGCCATGTACAACCAGTATCTATGGCCCCTTATGGTCGCACAATCCGAACAGTACCGGCCGGTGATGGTGGGGCTGCAGTATTTCTTTCAGCTCAACGTCGCCTGGGGTGAGGTCATGGCCTACCTGACCGTGATCACCCTGCCGGTCCTGGTGTTTTATCTCTTCCTGCAACGCGCGTTTATTGCCTCGATTGCCTCAACGGGCATCAAAGGCTGATGCGGAAAACCTGAGGTTGTCAGTTGGTTCTAGCGCTCCACGATCAATGGATTTGGGATTTCTGGCTTACCCGGGATGGGGGTGACTGGCATATCCATTTCCTCAAAGCCGACAAGTCGCTGGGCGACCCGAATCTGAGGCACAGAAATGTCACCATCGGGCACGCGATCAGCCAGAATCTGGTGGACTGGACCTATCTCGGGACGTGTTTTTCGCCCCGCCAGAGCGCCGGATTCGATGACTGGACCACCTGGACCGGCTCGATCATTGCGGACCGGGACGGCCGGTGGCATATGTACTACACAGGCACCACCCATGGCGACGGCGGGCTAAAGCAGCGCATTGGTCATGCCATCTCAGCCGATTTGCACACCTGGACCCGCGTGAGCGATGAAGCGGCTCTGGATATCTCGGGCCCCGATTATGAGGAATACACACCCGGACACTGGCATGACCGGGCGATGCGCGACCCCCATGTGATCCCGGACCCCCGTAGCAATGGGTATTTGATGTATTTTACTGCCCGGGTGCCCGGCATAGAAGAGCCCAATGCAGGCGGTTCCATCGGTTTTGCCACTTCCCCTGATCTTTACACCTGGACGCTGCAACCGCCGGTTTTCGCCGGGGGCCTGTTCGGGCAGATGGAGGTGCCCCAGGTCGTTAACATCGGCGAACGGTGGTATTGTCTGTTTTGTCCCTGTGCCCGCCATTTCTCCAAAGAATATGCCCGCACCTATCCCGGCATGCCGGTCGGCGGCACCCACTATCTGATGGCTTCCCATCCCGGCGGTCCCTGGCAAATCGCTCCCGGCCCGTTTCTGGACGGAGACACGCCCACGAGGCGCTATGCCGGCAAGCTGGTGAAGATCGAAAACGACCTGAAATTTCTGGCATTTGTCCATGATGGGCCGGAAGGGGAATTCGTCGGGGAAATAGGCGATCCGCTGGATGTCACCATCGACGGGAACGGCCTGTTGCACCTGCGTGAGGACGGCGCGATGCGTAATGCGGTTTAGGATTCATTTGTCGCGTTCGCGAACCGGGTAACCGGTTTCAGTTGGATTGAAAATTTTCCGGGAGGAACCGCCATGGTTGAAATGCGACTTGACGGGATAAGAAAGAGCTACGGCGCCACCGAGGTGATCAAGGGGGTCGATCTGGATATTGCCGATGGTGAATTTGTGGTGTTTGTCGGCCCTTCGGGGTGCGGAAAATCAACGTTGCTGCGGTTGATCGCCGGGCTCGAGGATATCACCCGGGGCGATCTTTATATCGGGGGCAAACGCTGCAATGACGTGCAGCCACGGGACCGGGGGATCGCCATGGTTTTCCAGTCCTATGCGCTTTATCCGCACATGACTTAATTTGAGAACATT
>JAADFY010000224.1:2503-4197 GCA_013152625.1 Alphaproteobacteria bacterium | reverse complement strand
CCCGCTCCTGTGGTGGCAGTTTCCAGATCTGCCCGTTCCCGATGGCCCCGCGAACGTCCGCCGGCCCGGCAAATATCACCTCGCCAACCCGGTCGCCGGGGTCCGCCGGGTTAAAAACCGTGTGTTTTTCGGTCTGACCGTACGGGTCCACCAGTAACGGCTGGCCCAGCCAGGTGCGCTTGCGAAACGGCGCCCGGGCCGCCTCGATGGCTTCAAGCTCGATTGGGTCATTTAAGTCCCGGCCCCGGGAATTTTCCCGCCTCTGGCCAAAAAGCCGTGCCGGCAGCACGATCGCGGAGGCGGGAACCGGCCCGGCGGTCAAAACCTTCTCGAAGGGATCGGCGGCCACGTCCCGGGCAGGAACATCCGTGTTGACGATCAGATTGACGAACGAACTGTTGGCGCCATTTTCCAAAAGCCGGCGCACCAGATAGGCCAGCAGGTCCCGATGGGCACCCACAGGGGCGTATATCCTGCATCGGGTTGCAAACTTTTGCCCGACAAGCGCGTGCAATGCTTCGCCCATGCCCTGCAGCCGTTGAAACTCAAAACTGTCTTTATCCGGCGCCAGTTCGAGCACGGCAGCCATGGTATGGGCATTATGGGTGGCGAACTGGGGGAAAATCCGGTCTGAAAACCCGAACAGCTTTTTCGCGCAGCAGATAAAGGCAACATCGGTGGCGGCCTTGGTGGTAAAAACCGGAAAATCTTGCAGGCCCTCCACCTGTGCCCGCTTGATTTCACTGTCCCAGTACGCCCCTTTGACCAGCCGGACATTGATCTTGCGATCCAGTTCCCCCGCCAGCGCACAAAGCCAGTCCAGCACCGGCCCCGCCCGCCGGGAATAGGCCTGCACAACCACCCCAAACCCGGCCCATCCGGCAAGATCGGGGTCGCGCAAAACCGCCGCGATCACATCGAGCGACAATTCCAGCCGGTCCGCTTCTTCGGCATCAATGGTAAAACCAATGCCCGCCTTTTTTGCCTGTCGGGCCAACGCAAGGCATGACCCAACCAGTTCATCCATCACCCGGTGCCGCTGGGACACCTCAAATCGCGGATGCAATGCCGAAAGTTTCACCGACAGCCCCGGATTTTCCCGTGGGTTGTCCGATGCAAGCCCGTCAGCAATGCCGGCAATCGCTGAGCTGTAGGCGTCAAAATAGCCCCGTGCCTCGCCCGCAGTCAGGGCGGCCTCCCCCAGCATGTCATATGAAAATGTGCACCCCCGCCCCCGGGCGCTTTTGCCCCGTGCCCGGGCCTCCCCGATGGTTCGGCCCAGAACGAACTGATGCCCCAGCTCCCGCATCGCCCGCTGTACCGCAAGCCGGATCACAGGCTCCCCGAGCCGTTTGACCGCCCGGTGAAGCACCAGCGAAATCCCCTCCCCCCCCTCGTCGAGAACCTTGCCGGTGAGCAGAAGGGCACAGGTCGAGGCATTGACCAGCGAGGAACTGGATTTGCCCAGATGGCTGCCCCAGGCCGAGGGTGCGATCTTGTCCTCGATCAGGGCATCGATGGTTTTTTGATCCGGCACCCGCAGCAGGGCTTCGGCCAGACACATCAGCGCCACCCCTTCCTTGCTCGACAGGCCGTATTCGGCCAGAAAAACCTCCATGAGGCCGGGCCGGTCATCGGCCCGCAGCTTTTCCACCAGAACCAGCGCGGTTGCCGAAATTTTCCGTCGCGTTTGC
>JAADFY010000224.1:0-2481 GCA_013152625.1 Alphaproteobacteria bacterium | reverse complement strand
CAGAATTTCAACAAGCTCTTGTTCATTGGCGAGATGGGCGGCGCGAATGGCACCCCGCAGAGCGTGCAGATTTCGTTTTTTCGAACCGGACAATGTCATTTGAAAAACCTCCCCGCCAGCAGGAATTCCCCTCCCCTGCACACCCTATGATACCGTTTGCGCCCGCAGCAGCATCCCGAAAAGATCCTTTGGCTCATCCGGGTCGGCAATCATATCCAGTTCATCGAAATATCGTGTGCCCGCCAGCCTGTCGCGTATATAACGCAGGGCCGAAAAATCTTCAGTGGCAAACCCCACACTGTCAAATATGGTAATCTGGCGCCGGTTGTTCCGCCCCCCGGCGGCCCCTGTAATTACCTCCCAGAGCTCCACGACCGGATGATTTTTGTCCAGTTGCTGAATTTCACCCTCGATGCGGGTCTGGGGGGCATATTCGACAAAAATATCGGAACGCAAAAGAATATCCCGGTGTAACTCTGTCTTGCCCGGACAGTCCCCGCCAATGGCATTTATATGCACCCCTTCACCCACCATATTGTCGTTCAGGATCGTGGCATAACTCTTGTCGGCGGTGACAGTGGTTATGATCCCCGCCCCTTCCACCGCGCTTTGGGCCGAGTTACATTTTTCAATCTCGAACCCGAACCCGGCCAGGTTTTTCGCGCATTTGTCTGTGGCCTGCCGATCGACGTCATAAAGGCGCAGGGTGCGCACATTGCATAAGGCACCAAAGGCGATGGCCTGAAACTCAGCCTGGGCGCCATTGCCGATAATGGCCATGGTTTTTGCACCCTTTGGGGCAAGGTATTTCGCCGCCACCGCAGATGTTGCCGCCGTGCGCAGGGCGGTCAGGATCGTCATTTCGGAGAGCAAAACCGGATAGCCCGACCCCACATCGGCCAGAACCCCGAACGCGGTCACGGTCTGCAGTCCGTGTTGGGTGTTTTTCGGGTGCCCGTTCACATATTTAAAGCCATAGGTCTGCCCGTCGCTTGTGGGCATGAGTTCGATCACCCCTTCACGGGAATGGGACGCCAGCCGGGGGCTTTTGTCAAAATGGCGCCAGCGCAGGAAATCCGCTTCAATATAGCTCGAAAGTTCGATCAGAAAGGTCTGGATGCCCACATGCAAGACCAGCTTCATCATGTTGTCCACGTTAACGAACGGCACGATGTTGATATGTTCCGGCGGGCGCGAACCCGATAGCGGTTTCATTTCAGTAACTCCGGGTCGGTCGGTCCATGACGCGCTTGCCGAACAGGCTGGCAACCAGATCAACCAGCACGCTTGCGGTCCGGCCCCGCTCATCGAGAAAAGGGTTCAGTTCGGCAATATCCAGCGAGGTAACCAAAGCGCTGTCATGCAGGATTTCCATCACCAGATGGGCCTCGCGAAAACTCGCCCCGCCCGGCACCGTAGTCCCCACCGCCGGCGCAATGGCCGGATCAAGAAAATCCACATCCAGACTGACATGCAGCCGCCCGTTGGCATCACGTACCCGATCCAGAAAAGCCCGCAATGGCGGCGCAATGCCCCCCTCATCGACCTGTCGCATATCGTTGATATTCATCGATGTGCCGCGCAGACGGTCCAGCTCCGGCAAGTCAACCGAACGAATGCCCATCATGCAGATATTCTCGCATTTTATCGGCGCCGCCAGGTCCGGATAATAGCCGCCAAACCCCGCCTGCCCGGTGAAATAGGCCACCGGGGTGCCATGCAGATTTCCCGATAGTGTGCTGGCAAGGGTGTGAAAATCGGTGTGGGCATCCAGCCATAAAACGAACTGCTCGCGCCCTTCAACTTCGGCGATACGCGCAACACCGGAGGCGGTTCCCGCCGCCATCAAATGGTCGCCGCCCATGAATATCGGGGTGCACCCGTCAGAGCTGGCGGAAAATGCTGCCCCCTGCAGCGCCGCAATCCAGCGTGCGCATTCATCCAGATTTGCCACCGAGCCATTGCGGTGGGTGCGGTTTCGGGCCGGGCCGCCGCCGGACATCGCCGACAGGTTTCCCAGATCACGAACGGCGCAGCCCAGCGCTTTTAACGCCTCGGCCAGCCCGGCGCAGCGCAAGGCATCCGGCCCCATGATGCAGCCCCTGCGATCGGTGCCACACTCCAGAGGCACCCCGAGCAGGGCGATGGGTTTTTGTGTCTCAGCGATGGTCCGGTTTGCGTCCATACGCCCAGTGGACAGCCATAATTCGGCAGTTTCAATGTCTGTTTCGCCCAATATGCACGATTGATTTGGCAAATTGCGCATGCTAACCAGCCAATATGGACAAAATCGATACTGCCCTGATCGCCCTGCTCCGCAAGGACGCCAGAATTTCGATCACCCAATTGTCGGGCCGGCTCGGCATTACCCGGGCGACGGTCCGCGCCAAACTCGATCGGCTTTCAAAGAGCGGTGAGATTTTAGGCTATACCGTGGTCCTTAAAGGGGACGCCTTCGACCTGCCGGTCCGGGGGGTGATG
>JAADFY010000223.1 GCA_013152625.1 Alphaproteobacteria bacterium | reverse complement strand
GTGGTAAAGCCTTTATAGGCCAGAATGGACAACGCAACCGAAGCAATAAACCCGCCCACTGCGCCCCCGTCGGCCGGCCCGGAGGCTTCCGGCAGGGAAAACCCGGTGGCCCAGAACACCGCCACCGCCAGCGCAACAATGCCCCCCACCTTGGCCACCGCCATAATGAACGAGAACGCCCCCACCAGCCGGTTGCCGGACACGTTGACCACAAAGGCAAACAGGATCAGCCCCACCGCCAGAACCGGCACCAAAAAGCTGTCACCGCCAATACCGAACAATTGCAGCGTGTAGGTGCCAAAGGTCCGCGCCACCAGAGATTCATTGATAACCATGGAAAGCGTCATCAGCATCGCCGCCGAAGCCGTGATGACGCCGGGGCCATAAGCTTCTTTCAAAAACATGGCGATGCCCCCCGCCGAGGGAAAGGCGTTGGACATCTTGATGTAGGAATAGGCGGAAAACCCGGAAATGACCGCACCGAGCAAAAACGAGGCGGGAAACCACGGCCCCGCCAGTTCCGCTACTTGCCCGGTCAGGGCAAATATGCCCGCCCCGATCATCACGCCGGTGCCCATGGACACCGCCCCGGTCAGGGTAATGGAATTGGATTTATAGGTTTCGTTCATGGTGCATGCCGATCTGCCCAATCCAGAAACAACGTTAACCCTGTTTATCGGGTCAGCGCCAATAAATACTGACCGGTGTCACCTGGCAGGACATAGGCCGGTGGCGCGTCCGTCCTATTCGGCGGCGGAAATCTTGTCCGGGGGCAAAATTGATAGCTCGGCAACAAAATCATAGGTGTCGGAACGATAATAGCACCGGGTGAACTCTATCAGCGTTCCGTCCGCCAGCCGCGAGGCGCGCTCGATATAAAGGGCGGGTTCTCCCGGCGAGGCATCGAGCAATTCCGCCTCCCGGGGCGGCAAAGGCCGGGCCTTGAGCCGCTGGGTGGCGCGCACCGGCATGGCGTTCACCTCGGCCAGCGCCTCGTAAAGCGACTGGTCGATCAGGTCGGGGTCGGGCAGGAACCGCGCCGGAACCGTGGCAAACTCCACCGCCAGCGGCACCCCGTCCCCCGATCGCACCCGGTGCAGATGCAACACCTTGTTGCCCGGCGACAATCCGAACAGCATAACTTCTTCCGGGCTGGGATAGCCCAGCTTTTTCTCTAGCCACCGCACGGAGGGGGCGCTGCCCCGATTGAGCATGTCTTCGGTAAAACTGGATAACCGGGTCAGGGGCTGTTCGATCCGTGGCAACCCCCCCGCCACATAGGTACCCGACCCCTGTTTTTGCCGTAAAAGGCCTTCCTTGGCCAGCACGCCAAGCGATTTGCGCACCGTCACCCGCGACAGGGCGGTCTGCTCCATAATGCGCCGCTCGGACGGCAATGCCTGCCCCTCGCGCATTACGCGTTCGGCAATCAGCTGGCGCAGGATATTGGCCAGTTGCACATAGCGCGGCGTTGGATCGCCATCATCGGCGCGAAAATCCACAAGGCGGGCAAATTGTGCACTGGTGAGCGCCAGATCTGTGGTTTTGACATCACTCATGGTGAATTGCCCGGCCCGGATAAATCCACAACCACGCCTGATTTTCTATCGGATAGATGTTTCATACCACAAAGATACCAGTGTTTATTTGCCTTGGCTAGGCACGAACCGGGTTTCCAGCCCCCGGCACGTCCGCGTTATGCCCCTGCCGGGCGCAGCCCGGGGCGTGGCAGCCGGTTTTCTGGCGGGGCCCGCCCGGTGGCGATCAGGGCGATGCCCGCCACCGGATCGCCGGTTGCCAGCCGCCAGATCAAATCTGTCGCCCCCCGTTTGCAGGCCGGCAGAAGGGTTGCCCCCAAACCGCCAGCCAGGTGGACCGGTTCGGCACGGTTCCCCCCAAATCTTTCCGCTACAAGTCCTTTTGCCAGCACGATTATTTCGCGTGCCGCCCCTTCGATCAGGCGCTGGCAGAACCGGTCGCCTTTGTTGGCCCCCATAACCACAACCGGCGCCAGCGCCCCGAAGTCCGCCGGACGCGCCCCCAGTTGCCAGGCCATGATCTGCTGCGGTTCGGTTCCGACAATTTCCATAATCAGATCGGCGACAGCCCGGCTCAACAGCTTTTGTGTCCCCAGGCCATCGAGCAATGCCAGCACTCCCCCTGCGGCTTTCAGTCCCAGCCAGGCGCCGCCGCCGGTGTCTCCGGCCGGAAATCCCCATCCGCCCAGGGCTCGGGTCCGCCCGTCGGCCATAAGACGCAGGCCCGTAACCCCGGTGCCCACCGAGATCAGGGCGGCCGGTTTGCCGCCGCCTTCCGCAACCAGTGCCCCATAGCCGTCACTGACAAGCCCGGCGCTGGCGAAATCGGACAGGCGGGCACATAGCTCGTTCCCCCGGCCCGCCAGTCCCAAACCGGCAATGCCGGCATGAACGCCTGTTTCGCCGGGCGTTGGTGCCTGCCGTTTCATGCCCGTGGTGATGTTGGCCCAAACCGTGCGAACAGCCGCCTCGGCTGCCGGGACACCTAAAGACAACGCCCCGCCCGGCCCCTCCGAACGCGCCACAACGGCCCCGGCCTTGTTGTACAGTGCCCCCCGGGTTCTGGTGCCGCCCATATCGAGGCAAAGCAAATGCATGTATCCCCCGGGTTCTTGCTGGATCGGTCAAATTTAATACCAATTATGTTGTGCATATTCGGCGTCAAGAGGCAAGGGGCAGGGGGTAAAGGCAAGAATTACAACAACTTGCGCGATTTACGCCGGCTGGGAAAAATTTCGTTGCCCGGCGGATTGGCTTTTGGTAGCATTTTGGTATTGAGGGAGGGTGCCAATTGCCGGTTACAAACGCAAACGAGGCCGAGATCGCCGACCAGGACCGGACCAGTGCGCCGGAATGGCGCGAGACCGAAATGCGCAGCCCCCGGTATGCGGGTCTGGAAACCTGGGAAACCGGCGAAGTTCTAAGCGCTTTGCTGGGCGGCCAGCATCAGGCCCTCCATGCGGTTTGGGGCGCCCTGGGCCAGATAGAGGCCGCCGTCGGTCTGGCGGCGGAGCGCCTGTCAGGCACCGAGGGCCGGCTGATCTATACTGGCGCCGGCACCTCGGGGCGCCTGGGCACTCTGGATGGAATTGAACTGACCCCGACATTTGGCTGGCCCACTTCTCGCATTGTCTATCTGTTTGCCGGCGGCGAGGTGGGGCAGCGTCATTCCCGCGAACGGGCCGAAGATGATGTAAAGGCCGGTCAGGCCGGCATTGTCGATATCGACACCGGTGCCAGTGATGTGGTTATCGGTCTTGCCGCCAGCGGCACGACCCCTTTCACCCGTGCCGCCATTCAAACCGCCCGCTCCCGGGGGGCCCTGACCATATCGTTTGCCAACAATCCCGATGCTCCGTTGCTGGCGGATGCTGAAATCGGTGTGCTGCTGCGTTCCGGCCCCGAAGTGCTGGCCGGGTCGACCCGTCTGGGCGCCGGCACCAGCCAGAAAGCGGCCCTTGGACTGTTTTCCACCACCCTCATGGTTCGGCTGAACAAGGTCTATCGCGGCCACATGGTCGATATGCAGACCTCGAACGAAAAGCTTGTTTTGCGGGCGCAGCGCATGCTCGTCGAATTGACCGGTTGCACCAACCCCGAAGCACAAAAAGCGCTTAAAGCCAGCGACGGAAACGTAAAACTCGCCGTGCTGGTCCATGCAGGCACCGACAGGAAAACGGCGCTGGAGATTCTGGCCCGGCACCACGGAAACCTGGAAGCCGCCCTTGCCAAGATTACCCGGTCGGCCGGGGAAAAAGAAGCAACCCGGTAAACGGGGGAAAGAGATTTACAGTGCCCCCTCGCCTGGCAACGAAGGGGCTGCCAATCAAACGCTTTAACTGCCAACAGGAGGAATATCATGAAATATGCACTTATGGGTGGGCTGGCGACCTCGCTGATGCTCGGTACTGCGGTCGGCGCGTTTGCCCAGTCCGCGGAAATAACCATCGAAAGCTGGCGCAATGACGATCTCACCATCTGGCAGGACACAATTCTGCCCGCCTTCATGGCCGCCAATCCCGACATCAAGGTCACCTTCGCCCCCACCGCGCCCACCCAGTACAACGCAGCTCTAAATGCGAAACTGGAAGGCGGCACCGCCGGTGATCTGATCACCTGCCGTCCGTTTGATGCCTCCCTTGATCTGTACAACAAAGGTCAACTGGCGGATCTGACCGGACTTGCCGCCCTGGATAACTTCTCGGATGTCGCCAAGTCCGCCTGGAGCACCGATGACGGCAGTGCCACGTTCTGCGTGCCAATGGCCGCCGTGATCCACGGATTTATCTACAACAAGGACGCATTTGCCGAGCTTGGACTTCAAGAGCCGGAAACCCAGGACGAATTCATGGCGGTGCTGGAGGCCATCAAGCAGGACGGCACCTATATTCCAATGGCCATGGGGACCCTCGACCAGTGGGAAAGCCAGGCCATGGGCTACCAGAACATCGGCCCCATGTATTGGGGTGGGGAGAAGGGTCGTCAGGCAATTATTGACGGCACGGCCAAGCTTACCGACCCGGAATGGGTCAAACCGTTTGAGATTATGGCGCAATGGGGCCAGTATCTCGGTGATGGTTTTGAAGCCCAGGCCTACCCGGACAGCCAGACCCTGTTCACCCTGGGCCGGGCGGCGATCTATCCCGCCGGTTCCTGGGAGATCACCGGCTTTAACAACGATGCCGATTTTGAACTCGGCGCATTCCGTCCACCGCTGCCCAATGCCGGCGACGCGTGCATCATCAATGATCACACGGATATCGCCATGGGTCTGAACCCGGACTCGCCAAATGCTGACGCGGCCAAAGTGTTCCTCGACTGGATGGGTACCGAAGAATTTGCCCAACTCTATTCGAACGCACTGCCGGGCTTTTTCTCTCTGTCCAACAACGCCATCACCCTCGATGATCCGTTGGCCAACGAGTTCATTTCCTGGCGGGCCGATTGCCAGTCCACCATCCGTTCCGCGGCTCAGATTCTGACCCGGGGCGGCACGCCTAACCTGTGGAGTGCCATGTGGACGGCGTCCGCCAATGTCATTAACGGGATCCAGACCCCGCAAGAAGCAGCGGCTGGCCTGCAGGCGGGCCTGGAAAGCTGGTACGCGCCCCAGCAGAACTAGCGCGTACTGGAGTGTATTAAAGCAGACCGGGCCCTGTCCGGCTGTATCGCAAATCACAGGTGTCCGCCCGGCCGGGCGGGCACCTGATAAAAGCGGAACCAACCCCCGAAGACCGACGTACGAAAAATCCCGAAAAACCCGAAACCCAGAATATGATGCCTGAAACCTCAAACGTCAGAAAACGACCGTTTCGCTGGCATATCCTGGTGTTTCTGGGCCCGGCGGCCTTTGTGTACACCGTGATCATGATATTGCCCCTGGCCGAAACCCTGCGCCTGTCGTTTTTTCAGGTGGATTCGGTTACCAGGGTGGTCACATTTGTCGGGCTGGAAAACTACAATCAGCTGTTTTTCAACGTCTATTGGGTCGGGCCTTTCACCAAGGCCCTGTGGAACAACTTCCTGTTTTTTGTTATCCACATGCTGGTGCAGAACCCCATCGGCGTCTTGATCGCCGCCCTGCTGTCCATGTTTCACCTGCCGGGCAAAAAGCTGTATCGCACCGCCATTTTCATGCCCACGCTCCTGTCCTTCGTCATTGTCGGCTTTGTGTGGAAACTCATGCTCTCGCCCCTGTGGGGGGTCTCCAAGGGCATGTTGTCCAGCGTCGGTCTGGGCAGCTGGTTTATGCCCTTTCTGGGTCGCGAGGAATCCGCCCTGATCACCCTGGCACTTATCTCGGTCTGGCAGTTCGTTGGCATACCGATGATGCTGATCTACGCGGCGCTGCTTTCCATACCCGAAGAGGTGATCGAGGCGGCCGAGTGCGATGGCGTGACCGGTCTGGCCCAGTTTTTCAAGATCAAACTGATCCTGATCCTGCCCACCATCGGCATTATTTCCATCCTCACCTTTGTTGGCAATTTCAATGCCTTTGACCTCGTTTACACCACCCAGGGCCCCCTGGCCGGCCCCAATTTCTCCACCGATCTGCTTGGCACTTTGCTCTATCGCACTTTTTACGGCCAGCAGACCCAGCCCGGTGATCCGAACATGGGCGCCACCATTGCCACCATGATGTTTTTCATCATTTTAGTCGGCGTTGCCATTTATCTGTTTTTCATCCAGCGCCGGTTGACCCGCTATGAAATGTAAGGGGGGTTAAATGGCCGTTTCCCGAGCCAGAAGAAACCGGGTTGCCGAATTGGGTGCCCACGTCATCCTGCTCACCTTTACCGTGATTGCCCTGTTCCCGGTGATCCTGATCGTCATCAATTCGTTTAAATCCAAGCGGGCGATTTTTCGCGATCCCGTGGCTTTGCCCAACGCGGAAACCTTTGATCTGGTGGGCTATACCACCGTCTTTACCCAGGGCAATTTCCCACTTTATTTCTGGAATTCCCTTTCGGTCACCGTGGCTTCCCTGTTTTTTGTGCTCCTGTTCGGCGCCATGGCCGCCTTTGCCCTGTCGGAGTATAAATTCCCCTTCAACCGCCTTACCGGGCTTTATCTGGCTCTGGGAATCATGATCCCCATTCGGCTTGGCACCATCGGTATTCTCAAGCTGATGGTCGCCACCGGTCTGGTTAACACCCCCTGGGCGCTGATCCTTGTGTACACCGCCCAGGGGCTGCCCCTTTCGATCTTTATTCTGTCCGAGTTCATGGCCGTGGTTTCAAAAGATCTCAAAGCGGCCGGTCGTATTGACGGCCTGTCCGAGTACGCGATTTTTTTCCAGCTGGTCCTGCCCCTGGTCCGCCCGGCCCTGGCCACGGTCGGGGTTTTTACCATGATCCCCATCTGGAACGACTTGTGGTTTCCCCTCATTCTCGCCCCCTCCGAGGCCACCAAAACCCTCACGTTGGGCGCCCAGGTGTTTGTGGGCCAGTTCACCAACAACTGGAACGCCATTCTGGCCGCCATGACCCTGGCGATCATTCCGGTGATTTTTCTTTACGTCCTGTTTTCACGCCAGCTCATTCGCGGTTTGACGGCGGGTGCGGTCAAATGATCGGATTTATGCCACAACAAGTTCGCAAACTGGAACGTGCCCCATGGCCAACCTGAAAATCTCCGCCCTGCACAAGAGTTTTGGCCCGGTCAAAGTGCTTGAAGGCGTTGATCTGGATATCGCCTCGGGGGAATTTCTGGTTCTTCTTGGCCCCTCCGGTTGCGGTAAATCCACCCTGTTGCGCATCATTGCCGGGCTCGAAGACGAAAGCGCCGGCGATATCCTGCTCGACGGCGTCTCGATTGCCAATTTGCCCCCCGCCAAGCGCGGTATTGCCATGGTGTTTCAAACCTATGCGCTTTATCCCCACCTCACGGTGCGCGGCAACATGGCGCTGGTGCTCAAACAGGCCGGCTATTCAAAAGCTGAAATCGCAAAACGGGTCGCCGAAAGCGCCCGGGCGCTTGAACTCGAAGATCTGCTGCACCGCAAACCATCCGAATTGTCCGGCGGGCAGCGCCAGCGGGTGGCCATTGGTCGGGCCATTGTCCGCGATCCGAAGGTTTTTCTGTTTGATGAACCCCTGTCAAATCTGGACGCGGCCCTGCGCGGGCAGGTGCGTCTGGAAATCGCCCGGCTGCATTTACGGCTCACCGCCACCATGGTTTACGTCACCCACGATCAGGTGGAAGCCATGACTTTGGCCGACCGGATTGTGGTGCTGAACGGCGGTGAAATTCAACAGATCGGCACCCCGCGGCAATTGTATGAAAAGCCGCAAAACCAGTTTGTTGCCGGATTTATCGGCTCCCCGGCCATGAATTTCTTGCCCCTGGAAAATATTGAGGGCAAAACCGGAGTGTGGCCGGGTGGCGCCAGACAAAAGCTGCCCGAAAGCGCGCCGGAAACACACGGGCCCACAATACTGGGGGTGCGACCCGGCGGCTGCGATCTGCGGCCCGCCAACGCCGGGAAATTGGAAAAAACCGCCCTGGCCGGCGAAGTAATGCTGGAGGAATATCTTGGCGATGCAAGTTTTGTCCATGTTCGCCTCGACGAGGGCGCCAATGTGATTGTCCGCCAGCAAACCTCGAACCGTCAGGTCCCGGGAACAAAAGTGCACGTCGTGCTGGACCCGGCGGCCCTGCATCTGTTTGACGCCACCTCCGGCCAGCGCCTTGGAGCATAAAACAAACCATGGAACCAGTCTTAGCCTCTGCAATCGCCCCAACGCATATGCAGACCGAAATCAAGGAGATTCCCAGCGCCATTTCCCGCCTGCTGGCCGCCTCGGGTGATCAAATCGATCGTGCCGCACACGCGCTTGGAGCCAAAAACCCGGCTCTGATCGCAACCATTGCCCGGGGCTCCTCCGATCATGCCGCCGGGTTTCTCAAGTACGCCTTTGAACTGACCGCCGCCATTCCCGTTGTGTCCCTTGCCCCTTCGGTGGCTTCCATTTATGGCGCCCGCCTTGATCTGGCCGGGGCCGCCTCGATCTCGATTTCCCAGTCGGGCCAGAGCCCCGACCTTCTCGCCACCAGCCACATGGCAGCAGAGGGCGGCGCCCTGACCCTTGCATTGACCAACCATGTGTCCTCGCCGTTGGCGCACATGGCCAGCCATGCCATTGATATTGCCGCCGGACCCGAGCTTAGCGTCGCCGCCACCAAGAGTTTTGTCTGCTCTATCGTTGCCGGGTTGCTGGTTCTCGCCCGCTGGCAAAAAGACAATGAGCTGGCCGCCGCCCTTGCCCGGTTGCCCGAGGCGGCCGAAAAGGCCATCGCCTGCGACTGGAGCGCGCTGACCGGGCCATTGGACGCCGACCATTCGCTATATGTGCTCGGGCGCGGCCCGGCGCTGGCCATCGCCGGGGAGGCCGCCCTAAAATTCAAGGAAACCTGCGGGCTGCATGCGGAGGCCTATAGTGCCGCCGAAGTCATGCACGGCCCGGTTGCTCTGGTCCAGAAGCGGTTTTTGGTGCTCACCCTGGCCGCCCGGGACAAGGCCGAAGCCTCCGCCGTCGCCATTTCAGAGGAGCTTGCCGGGGAGGGGGCTGCGGTATTTTTAACCTCTGACGGCGCCAGAAAGAGCCAGCAGCTCGCCTATGTCGCCACCGGCCACCCCCTCACCGATGCCCTGTGCCCGATCATTTCATTTTACGCCTTTGTCGAGGCCTATGCCCGCCATCGCGGTCTGAACCCGGACCGTCCACCCCGGCTGAACAAGGTCACCGAAACCAAATGACCACCCCCTTCGCCGTGCAAGCGCCGCGCCTGTTTGACGGCGAAACCTGGCACGAGCACATGGCCCTTTTGGTCGAAAACGGCAAAGTCAGCCGCCTTTGTCCACCCGGTCAGTTGCCCGCCGACATGGGGGTTGAAATCCATTCCAGCGGTCTGATCGTCCCCGGATTTGTTGATTTGCAGGTCAATGGCGGCGACGGGGTCCTGTTAAACAACCAGCCTGATCTTTCCGGCATTTCCGCCATTTGCCACGCCCATGCAAAATTGGGTACCACCGCAATGTTCCCCACCCTGATCACCGACACACCGGCGGCCCGGGATCGGGTAATAGGCGCGGCCATTGAGGCCACTACCGACCAGATACCGGGCTTTGCCGGGCTTCATCTAGAAGGGCCGCACCTCTCGATCGCCCGAAAAGGAGCCCACGATCCAGCTCTGATCCGGCCCATGGACGACGATGATCTGAAGGTTCTGATTTCAGCCCGCCGGCACCTGCCGGCCCTGTTGATCACGGTTGCCACCGAGGCGGTTACCCCCGATCAGGTGCGCGCCCTTGTTGGCGCCGGGATCAAAATATCCATTGGCCATTCCAATGGGTCGCTGAAGGCGGTTCTGGCTCTGGTTGAGGCCGGGGCCAGCATGGTCACCCACCTTTATAACGCCATGAGCCAGCTTAACTCCCGTGAGCCCGGTCTGGTGGGCGCGGCGCTGGCCGACGGGTCGCTCAGCGCCTCCATGATTGCCGACGCACACCATGTCCATGTTGCCAGCATGGCCCTGGCGCTTAAAGCCAAAACAGGGCCAGGGCGAATTTTTCTGATTTCCGACGCCATGTCCACCGTGGGAACCGATGTGTGCGAACTGGTGCTGAACGGTCGCCACGTCACCCGCGAAAATGGCCGTCTGACGCTGGCGGATGGCACCCTTGCCGGCGCCGATATTGAACTGGCCACGGCGGTGCGGGTGATGCACCGGCAGGTGGGTATTGAGCTTGGCGAGGCCCTGCGCATGGCCGCGCTTTACCCCGCAAAGGCCATGGAGCTTGAAAATGGAGGCCGATTGGGACCGGGCCTGCCCGCCGATTTTGTCTGGCTGAACAAGGACCTGATCCCCGGCGGGACCTGGGTGGGGGGGCAAAAAATCGACACCATCGGTCAGCCCGTGCCCCTCACTTAAACCCCCTAGCGGTTCATCCGGTTCTCGATCAACTCGTCCACCACCCCCGGGTCGGCAAGCGTTGAGGTGTCGCCCAGCGTCCCATAATCGTTCTCCGCAATCTTGCGCAGGATACGTCGCATGATCTTGCCCGATCGGGTTTTGGGCAACCCCGGCGCGAACTGGATGAAATCGGGGGTACAGAACGGGCCGATATCGGTGCGCACTTTTGTCCGCAATTCTGCCCGCACCTCGTCGCTGGTTTCGGTCCCCGCCATCAGCGTCACATAGCAATATATGCCCTGCCCCTTGATGTCATGGGGATAGCCCACCACCGCTGCCTCGGAGACCGCCGGGTGCGAGACCAGGGCGCTTTCCACCTCGGCGGTACCGATCCGGTGGCCGGAAATGTTCAAGACATCATCGACCCGGCCGGTAATCCAGTAATAGCCGTCCTTGTCGCGCCGGCAGCCGTCGCCGGTGAAGTAATAGCCCTTGTACTGCTCGAAATAGGCCGAAACGAATCGGTCATGATCGCCATAGATGGTCCGCATCTGCCCCGGCCAGCTATCCTTGATCGCCAGAACGCCCCGGGCCTCGGTTTCGGTGAGTTCCTCCCCGGTGGCCGCGTCGAGAATGACCGGCTGGACACCAAAAAACGGTTTGGTCGCTGACCCCGGTTTGGTGGGAATGGCACCGGGCAGGGGCGCAATCATCGCCCCTCCGGTTTCGGTTTGCCACCAGGTATCGACGATGGCGCAATTCGAGCGGCCAACATGGGTGTGATACCACATCCAGGCTTCCGGATTGATCGGCTCGCCCACGGTGCCAATGATGTGCAGCGAGGACAGGTCGGCCCCGTTCACAAACTGGTCTCCCGCCCCCATGAGGGCCCGGATGGCGGTGGGGGCGGTGTAAAATATGTTGATCTTGTGCTTGTCCACCACCTGCCAGAAGCGCGAGGCGTCGGGATAATTCGGCACCCCCTCGAACATGACGGTGGTCGCCCCGTTGGCCAGGGGTCCGTAAACGATATAGCTGTGGCCCGTCACCCAGCCCACATCAGCCGTGCACCAGTAAATGTCGCCGTCGTGATAATCAAAAATCAGCTTGTGGGTCATGGCGGCATAAACCAGATAGCCCGCCGAGGTGTGCAAAACCCCTTTCGGTTTACCGGTAGACCCGGAGGTATAAAGGATAAACAGCGGGTCCTCGGCGCCCATGGGTTCGGGCGGGCAGGGGCCCTCGGCGTTCTTTGCCGCCTCATGAAACCATACGTCGCGCCCGGCGGTAAAATCCACATCGGCGCCGGTGTTGCGTACCACGAGCACGTTTTTGACCCCGGCGGCCCGGGCAACCGCAGCATCGACATTTTTCTTTAGCGGTACCCGCTTTCCGCCCCGGCGGCCCTCGTCGGCGGTAATGATGATCGTAGATTGGCAATCGGTGATCCGGCCCGCCAGCGCATCAGGGGAAAACCCGGCAAACACCACCGAATGCACCGCCCCGATCCGGGCGCAGGCCAGCATGGCGTATGTCGCTTCCGGGATCATCGGCAAATAAATGGTCACCCGGTCGCCTTTTTGGACCCCGAGCCCTTTAAGCACATTGGCAAACCGGCACACCCGCGCATAAAGCTGGTTGTAGGTGACAGTTTCGTCGGTGCCCGGCTCGTCGCCCTCCCAGATGATGGCGGTCTGCTCGCCCCGCTTGGCCAGATGCCGGTCGATACAGTTGGCCGAAACATTCAGGACCCCGTCCTCAAACCATTTGATCGAGACATCGGGATAGGCAAAAGAGGTGTTTTTTACCTTGGTGAACGGGGTGATCCAGTCCAGTTTTTTCCCCTGTCGGCCCCAGAATTCGTCGGGATCGGTCACCGAAACAGTATACATTTCTTCATAGTGTTTTGCGTCGATAAAGGCGCGTTTGGCGAGTTCTTCTGGCGGGTTGAACGTTTCCTGCATGGGGGGCCTCGGTGCTTGATGTTTAGCGTTTTGCCGACAATGGCGCATGGGCTAAAGCAATATTTACCCGATCCGGCGCCGTTGTCGAGCACCACCTCCCCCACCGGCGACCCCACCGCTCGGATCGCGGCTGCGCGGCGTAAAAATGCCCGCCGCCAAAAACACCCGCCGTCCTGTGGCCAACGCCCTGTTTTGCAATTGGCGGTCAAGTCTGGTTAGTTGCCGCCGAGGCGGTCGCTAAGGCCGCCGCCTCGGCAGTGCCTTGCAATGCAACAAGATTTTGGGGACCGAATGGCACCTGTCGTTCAAGTGCGTGATCTGCACAAATCCTTTGGCGCGATTGAAGTTCTTAAAGGTATTTCATGCAGCGCCGAACCCGGTGAGGTCATTGCCCTGATCGGCTCGTCCGGGTCGGGAAAATCCACACTTCTGCGCTGCATCAACCTGCTCGAGGTGCCCGAACGCGGATCGGTTGCCATTGATGGCGAGGAAATCGAGTTTGCCTCTGCCCCCGGCGGCCGCCGGGCGGCCAGCGAAGCCCAGTTGCGCCGGCTGCGCTCCCAGTTGGGCATGGTCTTTCAGTCGTTTAATTTATGGGCCCACATGAGCGTTTTGCAAAACGTTATGGAAGCGCCTGTTCATGTGCAAAAACGCGACCGGGCCGAAGTGGAAATCCAGGCCCGCGAACTGCTTGAAAAAGTCGGCATTGGCGAAAAGGCCGACGCTTACCCCGCCCACCTTTCCGGCGGTCAGCAGCAGCGCGCCGCCATTGCCCGCGCCTTGTGCATCAATCCCCGCGTCATGCTGTTTGACGAGCCCACCTCGGCCCTTGACCCGGAACTGGAAGGCGAGGTGCTGCGGGTGATCAAGGTTCTCGCCGACGAAGGCCGCACCATGCTGCTGGTCACCCACGATATGAAATTTGCCCGTGAGGTCGCCCACCGGGTTGTCTTTCTCCATGATGGATGCATCGAGGAAGAAGGGCCGGTGGAAAAAGTATTCAATGGCGCCGCTTCGCCCCGCCTGAGGCAGTTCCTGGCTGCGGCCGGGCACGGATGAGGGCTTTCATGATGGGAATGAAAAGCGCTATGAATAATGTTCAACAGGTGCCGGTATCCACCGGGGCCAAAAATTCGACAGCTCGTTATGCGGGCAAGTGCATGCGTATTGTAAGTACATGCGTTTTATCAAGGGAGAAGAAAAAATGAGAAAATATTTGATCGCCGCGGCAGTATTGGCCGTTTTCACCGCTGGCGCCAACGCCCAGACCGTTCGTTTGGGCACCGAAGGCGCCTATGCGCCATGGAATTTCATCAACGAGGCCGGCGACATTGACGGTTTTGAAATCGACTTGGGGACCGAGCTGTGTTCCCGGGCCGGTCTGGAGTGCGAATTCGTCATCAATGAATGGGATTCCATTATCCCCAACCTGATCGCGGGCAACTATGATGCCATCATTGCCGGCATGTCGGTGACGGACGAGCGTATGAAGTCCATAGATTTTTCCGGGGAATACTACCCCCCCGACGCTTCGGTTTACGCCATGGCCGCCGGTGCCGAGATCGATTTTGAAAACATGAGCGGCATTCGCATTGGCGTTCAGGGTGCCACCATTCATGCCGATTATGCCGCCGCAAATCTTGCCGATGGCAATACCATCGTTTCCTATGAGACCGCCGACCAGTCCACCGCCGATCTGGCGGCCGGCAATGTCGATGTGGTTCTCGCCGATGGCAGTTTTCTGGAACCGGTGGTTGCCGGCTCCAATGGCGCCCTTGAAATTGGCGGTCCAAATCTCATGATTGGCGGCGGCGTTGCCCTTGGCCTGCGTCAGGACGATGATGAACTTGAAGCCAAGTTCAACGCGGCCATTGCCTCCATGAAGGCCGACGGTTCTTTGAACGAGCTGATTGCCAAATGGTTCGATGATCCGGCATCGTTTTAGGCGCCACACAAAATAAAAGCGCAGGCGGGCCGGCATAACCGGCAGCCACCCACCTGACCGGGGCCAGACGGGCCCGGCGCAGGGTGGCGGCGCCGAGCCCGAGAAACAGAGCAA
>JAADFY010000222.1 GCA_013152625.1 Alphaproteobacteria bacterium | reverse complement strand
CGGAACGGACCGGGATTGGTGCGAACACCGGCAGTATCGAGGTGGGTAAACAGGCCGATTTACTGGTGCTGGATGCTGATTTGAACATCGAGCAGGTTTTTGTGGCCGGACGACTGGCGTGGTCGGGGCCGAGCGGTTAATCGCCTTTTGAACTCATATCAATCATGGCCTGAACGGCCGCCCGGGCCGGGGCGGCGATTTTTGCATCAATGGTGACTTCCTCGGTCGTGGTGTGCAGGGACCACAGGATATTTTCAAGATTGATGCGTTTCATGTGGGGGCAGATGTTGCAGCCGCGCAAAAACGAAACGCCGGGGCTTTCAGAGGCGACATTGTCGGACATGGAGCATTCGGTGACCATAACCACCTTGGGCGGCTTTTTGGTCTTGACCCAGTTGATCATGCCCGCCGTGGAGCCAGAAAAATCGACAACGTCGATAACTTCAGGGGGGCATTCGGGGTGGGCGATGATCTTGGCGCCGGGATAGGACAGGCGCAATTCGGCAATATCGGCGGCGGTAAAGGTCTCGTGTACCTCACAGGCCCCGGCCCAGGTGACGATTTTCTTCTTTGTCTTTTTGGCGGTGTTCTGGGCCAGATACTGGTCGGGGATCATGATCACCGTATCCCCTTTTACCGCCTCGACAATATCCAGGGCGTTGGAGGACGTGCAGCACACATCGGAAACCGCTTTGACAGCGGCGGAGGTGTTGACATAGGTGACCACCGGCGCGCCGGGATACTGGGCGCGCATGGCCAGCACATCCTCGGGGGTGATGGAGGAGGCCAGAGAGCACCCGGCCCGGCTGTCAGGGATCAGCACGGTTTTGTCCGGATTGAGCAATTTCGAGGTCTCGGCCATGAAATGGACGCCGCACTGGACAATGACCGATTGTTTGACCCTGCCCGCCTCGATGGCGAGCTGCAAACTGTCGCCGACAATATCCGCGACCCCGTGATAAATCTGTGGCGTCTGGTAATTGTGGGCCAGAATGACCGCATCTTTTTCGCGTTTGAGCGTGTTGATCTGGCTGATCAGGGGAGCGAAAAACGGCCACTCGACCTCGGGGACCTGATCCTTGACCTGGTCATAGATTTTGGCGGTGGCCCGCTGAACTGATTTGGTGAAACGCAAATCATAGCTGTTGGCAAGGATGGCTCGCGCCTCCTCAAGGGGCGTTACCGCATTGATCATTTGCATTTTTTCGCCCCTGAATGGTGGTCCCACTCTCGCGGCGGGAACATAAGAAGTTCGGCGCGCAATTTCAACCGGACCCGCGCGAGAACCCCTCGTCTTGATGGCCGAATTGGCCTAACAACACGTGATGCGTTGGGTTCTGGCAGCAGTGATATATCTGGGGATGGGGGTGGGACAGGTATTGTCGCAGACGCGGATTTTCGCCGCGTCCAGCCTGATCGATGTCATGGGGGCGCTAAACGCCGATTTTTTGCAGCGTGAGGCGGGGCGGGCTGATCTGGTGCTAGTGACCGGTTCTTCTTCGGCCCTGGGCCGGCAAATCGCGGCGGGGGCGGGGGCCGATATTTTTATCTCCGCCAATCGGGAATGGGCCGAATTCGCCGGTTCGCCGGGGGGGTTTTTAGATCCGGCGGTGGTGTTTGGAAATGTTCTGGTGGTCATTGTGGGCGCGGGTTCGGGCGAGCAGGTCAGCCTTGAAGAACTGCCGGTGTTTTTGGCAGGCTCGCGGCTGGCGTTAGCTTCGCCCGACAGTGTGCCCGCTGGTCAGTATGCTCGCCAAGCGCTGGAAAATGCCGGGGTCTGGGATCAATTGTCGGCACGGTTGGCCCCGGCCGATGATGTGCGCGGGGCAACGCGGTTTGTTGCATCTGGGGCGGCCAGAGCGGGGGTGGTTTATGGAACCGAGGCAAAATTTCCCGGCGTTGAACTGGCGGCGAACATCGATGCGGGGCTTCACGCTCCGATCGGATACTGGATGATTGTAGCCGAAGGGGCGCTAATGGCCGCGCGGGAATTTGCCGATTATCTGACGGGTACGGAAGCGGCGGCGATCTTGCTTGAATACGGGTTTGTGCCCAATGGAGGTGCCCGGCCATGAGCGTGAGTGTGCTTGAAACCTTGTTACTATCGCTCAAGATTGCCGGGGCGGCCATGTTGTGGGCCATTCCGCTTGGCTATTGGCTGGGATACATTCTGGCGCGGCGGCGGTTTGCCCTGCACTGGCTTTTGTCGGCGCTGACTACGGTGCCGCTGGTCATGCCCCCGGTGGCCACCGGGCTGATCCTTTTATATGTGCTGGGACCCATGGGGCCGGTGGGCTGGCTTTTAGCGACGCTGTTTGATTTCAGTTTTGCGTTTGCCTGGACCGGGGCGGCGGTGGCGGCAGGCATTGTGGCGCTGCCGCTGATCGTGCGCCCGGTGCGGCTGTCTCTTGAAGGGGTGGACCCAAAGCTCGATGAAGCCCTGGCGGTGGCTGGGCACGGGCCGTGGCGGCGGTTCATGATGCTTTATCTGCCCCTGTCGATGCCGGGGGTGGTTGCCGGCGGTGTGCTGGGGTTTGCCAAGGGGCTGGGAGAGTTCGGGGCGACGATTACGTTTGTGGCCAACATTCCGGGGGAAACCCAGACCCTTTCCCTGGCGATCCATTCGGCCTCCCAGCGCATTGACGGCGGTGGCGAGGTGCTGGTTCTGGGACTGGTGGCGGTGGGGCTGTCGGTGGCGGCGGTTGCGGTGTCGGAATGGGTGCTGGCGGCCATGTCGCGTCGGTTGAGTGGTCAGGACGGGCGCCATGCTTGAGGTGGATATCGTTGCTGACATGGGGGTGGGCACGCTGGTTGCCGGGCTTGGCGCAGACCGGGGTGTTACAGCAATTGTCGGCCCGTCGGGGGCGGGTAAAACCACCCTGTTACGCGCCATCGCCGGGCTGTTGAACCCCAATAGCGGCACCATAAAATTTAACGGCAAAACATGGCTGGACCGGGAAACCGGGCTGCTGGTGCCCACTCACAGGCGGGGTATTGGCATGGTGTTTCAGGAGCCCCGGTTGCTGCCCCACCTAAGTGTGCGAGCCAATATCGCCCTTGGCGGACGCCGGTTTGGCCGGGGGGGTGGTGGAAAAAACGGGTCGGTCGGTCTGGCCGAACTGGCCGATGATCTCTCCATCGGTCATTTGCTCAAACGGCGACCGGCGAAACTGTCGGGCGGCGAAAAACAACGGGTCATGCTGGCCCGGGCCCTGATCGGGGGGGCAGGTCTGATTTTGTGCGATGAACCGGCGGTGGGGCTGGATACGGATCAGCGGGGAAAACTGATCGAGGCCATGGTGCACCATTTTGCCCAACTCGACGCGGTGGTGCTTTATGTCACCCACGCACCCGAGGAAGCGGCGAAACTGGCGACCAGCATGGTGCGCATGGAGGACGGGATTTTAGGGGAAATGGGGCCGGTCAATCAAGTATTGCTGGCCGGCGGTTCGGAGACCATCATCGACGCGGGGACCAGCACCACGTTACAGGGCCGGGTCCTTGAAATTGATGAGGCATACGCGCTGGCGGTCATCGGAATTGACGAACAGCGCATTGAACTGGCGGCGGGGGCGCTCAAACCGGGTCAGGAAACCGGGGTGCGCCTGTGGGCGCGGGATTTAATCATCGCCCTTGAACCGCGCCCGGGTTTAAGCGCGCGCAATCAACTGGCGGGAACCATCGTGTCAATATCCGGTGGTGATGGTGCCTCGGTGGAGGTGCAGGTGGCGGTGAACGGAGTGCCGGTGCTGGCCCGGATTACGAAAAAAAGCCTCGACGAACTCGGGCTTGGGGAAGGGCGGGAAGTGGTGCTGATTTTCAAGTCGGCGTCCGTCGAGTAACCGCAGAAAAAAAGCCCCGGCAGGTATGTCCGCCGGGGCCCGGGTTCGCAGCGCAAAATCCCTTGTTACCGAAGGGCAACCATGCGCCCTTCAATGGCCGGTGAGACGGTGCCCTGGGTGCGGATTTACGACGGGACATCGGCAGCCATGGGTTTGGCGGCAAGCACATCAATCAGGTTCGGCCTGCCGATCAGCATGGTGTAACCATCGTCGCTGCGTCATCATAAATATTGTCGGTGACCGGCCAAACAGCGGTATTTTCGGGTCATGGGGGTGTGATTGGCGAAATAACTTTTCCCTACTGCCGGTGGCGCCGCTGAACGGTTTGAAAATTTTGAGTTGTCCGGGGGACGCTGGTGTGATGTGTGAACAGGTATGAACCCCGCCGCGCCCAAAGATCATCCCCAGCCAACTGTGCGCAAGATCGGTGTCCTGTTGCTCAATTTAGGCACGCCGGACGCCACCGACTACTGGTCCATGCGGCGCTATTTGAAGGAATTTCTGTCGGACCGGCGGGTCATTGAAACCCCGAAACTGATCTGGTGGCCGTTGCTGAACGGGATAATCCTGACCTCGCGGCCGAAACGTTCGGGCGCAAATTATGACAAGATCTGGGACCGGCAGGCCAATGACAGTCCGTTAAGGGTGATGGCGAAATCCCAGGCGCTGCGGTTGCAGGCCGCTTTGGGCACCGAAACAGGCATTGTGGTGGATTTTGCCATGCGTTACGGCAATCCATCCACCGGTTCACGGCTTTAGGCCATGCAAAAGGCGGGTTGCGACCGGATCCTTCTGGTGCCGCTTTACCCGCAATATAGTGCCGCAACCACCGCCACCGCCAACGACAAGGCGTTTGAGGCGCTGGCAAAAATGCGCTGGCAGCCCGCGGTGCGCACTGTGCCCACCTATCACGATGATCCGGTTTACATTTCGGCCATTGCCAACTCGATCCAGGGGGCCGTTGAAGGGCTTGATTTTCAACCCGATGTGGTTCTGGCCTCCTATCACGGGTTGCCCAAAAGCTACCATGACAAGGGCGATCCGTATTATTGCTATTGCCTGAAAAGCACCCGGCTGGTGCGCGAAGAACTCGGCTGGCCCAAAGACCGGCTGATTACCACCTTTCAAAGCCGGTTCGGACCGGCGGAATGGCTGCAGCCCTACACCGAACCGACCCTTGAGGAACTGGCGGCTGCGGGGACGAAAAAAGTAGCGGTGATCACGCCGGGATTTTCGGTTGATTGCCTTGAAACCCTTGAGGAAATTGCCATTGGCGCCCGAAAAACATTTCTCGAAGCCGGGGGCGAACATTTTGCCTTCATTGAGTGCCTGAATGACGGCGAAGGCGGCATGGGGGTCATTCAGGCGCTTGTAAAGCGTGAGTTGTCGGGCTGGATTTGAGCGTGTGACCCTTTGGCGCCAGAGGGGCCGAGGGCGTGCGGCGTTAACAAACACATTGCCTATCGCGCCGGGCGACCCTACATGTGGGGTTCAAATCTTTGCGGAGGTACGTGGACATGGATGGCTTTTCAATTGCTCTGATTGCCCTGGTGGTTCTGGCAATTCTGGTGCTGTTTTCGGGGATCAAAATCGTTCCCCAGGGGTTTAATTTCACCATTGAGCGCTTCGGGCGTTATATCCGCACCATCGGGCCGGGGCTCAATCTGATTGTGCCGTTCGTGGATAGTATCGGGCGCAAGTTGAACATGATGGAGCAGGTCATGGACGTGCCCCATCAGGATGTGATCACCCGCGACAATGCCACGGTAAACGCCAACGGGGTGACATTTTATCAGATTCTGGATGCGGCCAAGGCCGCCTATGAGGTGGCACGGCTGGAAAATGCGGTGCTCAACCTGACCATGACCAATATCCGTTCGGTAATGGGATCGATGGATTTAGATGCGCTGCTGTCAAACCGCGATGAGATCAATGACCGGTTGTTGCGGGTGGTGGACGCGGCGGTATCGCCCTGGGGGATCAAGATCACCCGGATTGAAATCAAGGATATCGACCCGCCCCGGGATCTGGTGGAAGCCATGGGCCGGCAGATGAAGGCGGAACGGGAAAAACGGGCAACGATCCTTGAAGCGGAGGGTTCGCGCCAGAGCGCCATTTTGGAGGCCGAAGGCGGCAAGCAGGCCCTGGTGCTGGAGGCGGAGGGCCGGCGGGAAGCCGCGTTCCGGGACGCCGAAGCGCGCGAAAGGTCCGCAGAAGCGGAAGCAAAAGCCACGACAATGGTCTCGGAAGCCATCGCCCAGGGTGATGTGCAGGCGATCAACTATTTCGTGGCCAACAATTATATCAAGGCGCTGGAAAGCATTGCGCGCTCACCCAATCAAAAAGTGCTGATGATGCCGCTTGAAGCGGCCAGCGTTATCGGTGCTATCGGCGGCATTGCCGAGCTGGCCAAGGAGGCGTTTGCCAACAATGAGGGGGGCCAGACCCGCCGTTCTTCCTCACGCACGCCGGCAACGCGGGCGCAGTCGGGCGGGGAGTAACCCGGATGGACCTGATCGCGCTGGTTGGAGAATATGGCGGCTGGTCATGGATCATTGGCGGGGCGGCCCTTTTAGCGCTGGAACTGGCGGTGCCGGGGGGCATTTTAGTGTGGTTCGGGGCGGCGGCGGTGCTGACCGGGCTGGTGGTGTTGCGCTTTGATTTAAGCTGGCAACTGCAATGGGGCCTGTTTGCCGTGGTCTCGATTGCTGCGGTTGTGGTGTGGACCCGGATCATTCGCAAACGACCGCCCCCCACCGATCAGCCGTTCCTGAACAAGCGAACGGGCCGATTTATCGGGCAGGTACACGCGCTGGAGGTGGCGATCGAAGATGGTGCCGGCAAACTGCGCATCGGGGACAGCACCTGGCGGGTGACCGGGCCAAACCTGCCGGTGGGAACCCGGGTCCGGGTGATCGGCGCCGATGCCGCCACGCTTAAAGTCGAGCCGGTGGAGGCGAAAAGCGGAACCGACACCCCGGACACGCCGGACACTCCTGCGGAACCGGGGCGTTAGAACATCAAGGTTTGAGCGTGATGGGGACCGGCGGCTCTTCCTTGATTACCAGAATTGAAATGCGCTGGTTGGCCGCCAGATAGGGATCGTTGGGAAAAAGCGGGTCGATGTCCCCGCGCCCGACCACAGAAAAAATCCGATCCGACCCCAGGCCGAATTCGGCGAGGATGCGCCGGGTGACATTGGCCCGGTCCGAGGATAATTCCCAGGCCCCATAGCGTTCGTCGGGATAGTTGGCCCCGGCTGCGGTGTGGCCGGTGATGCGGATCTGGTTGGGCAGCCGGTTGAGTATGGGGGCCATGACGGCAATGGCCTTGCGGGTGGCCTGATAGGGGTATTTGGAGTTTTCGGGAAACATCGCCCGACCCTGCTGGTCGACGATCTGAATATTTAACCCCTCCTCGGTTTCCTCAATGAGCAGATTATCGGCGATAAAGGTGATTTCGGGCAATTCCTGCCAGGCCTGACGCAAGGACGTGGCGGCCAGGGCGAACTGCTGGGGCCGCTCCACATCGGTGGGCTCATACTCGTAGGTGTTGGCCTCGGCGCCCTGGCGGGTGCGATCATCGCGATTGATGTCGGAAAACTCGGTCTGGCTTTCAATGGGGTCATCGGCAAGCTGCTTGATAAATTCGCGTTCCGGGTTGCCGGTTCGCTCAATGATGCCTGCTTTTCGCTCTATCTTGATGATGCCGAACGCTTCGCGCATGGAGCCGGCGACAACCTGCAGTTTTTCCTTGTCCTGAATGGAAAAGGAAATGATCAGAACAAAAAATACCACCAGCAGCGACATCAGGTCGGCAAATGTTACCAACCAGTCCGGGGCGCCGCCTGCGGGTTTTTTCCGGCCCATGGTGTGCGCCGCGCTAGGCGGCTTCCTCCAGCAGAGCGTCGCGCTGGTTTTCAGGCAGGTAGGCGCCCAGCATCTCCCGGATCAGGTTGGGTGACTTGCCTTCGCGGATGGACATGATTCCATCAATAATCAGGGTCTGGTTGATCTCTTCGACATCGAGCTTGGCATCGAGCTTGTCCACCAGGGGCAAACAGATCAGGTTGGCAATGACAGCGCCATACAAAGTGGTGAGCAGGGCCACGGCCATGGCCGGGCCAATGGCCGACGGGTCGTCCATGTTGGCCAGCATCTGAACCAGACCGACAAGGGTGCCGATCATGCCAAAGGCGGGGGCGCTGTCGCCGAGGGCCTTGAACACACGCTTGCCTTCAGTCAGCCGGGAGATGAACTGGTCCCGCTCCAGTTCCATGGATTCACGTATGAATGCAGCGTCATACCCATCGGCGACAAGCTGGGAGCCTTTTTTCAGGTTTGGCTCGTCAATCTCGATACCTTCAAGTCCGAGGGGCCCCTGACGGCGCACAATGTCGCCCATTTCGGAGATCTTGGTGATCAGATCGCGGGGGTCGATTTTCTTGTGTTTGAAGGCAACCTTGCCGCCGGTGACCAGTGCCTTGCCAATGCCGGCGAGGGGAAAGCGGATCAGTGTGGCGGAAAACCCGCCGCCGAGCACAATGAACATGGCCGGCAAGTCGATGAACTGGGCCATGGAGCCGCCCATGAATATGGCGATGAACAGCACGGCAAGGCCGGCACCAATGCCGATTATTGTCGCCAGATCCATCTTGGTTTACTCCATACTACATTGGCGCAAATCCGGTTTTGATCTGATCAAAACCGGGCTCCGGGTCTCTATTTTTTTCGCGTTTTCCAACTGGAAAACCGCTTTCCGTTTGATTGGCGGACAAAGCTCCGGGTTGTCCGCATTGCCAATCTGACGGCCTGAAACGCTTTGAACAAACGCCTAACGCTTCGAATAAACGCCGGGCCGACACGCTTGAATGGTTCACATTATGCGGGTGGTCCTAAGGCGCGATTAACCGTTACGGGGGGGATGCCCCCCAGGCGTCGCGCCGGGCGGTCATCTGGCGCTATCGTTAACACCGGGTGAACACGGGTATTGCGCCAAGGGGTTTCGTAAAGGTTTCGTTAACCACAATCAGAGAAGTTGGCAGTTCCTTCGTCATTGGCGGAACCGGGCATGAATCATCGTTTGCATCCATGGTTTTGCGGCCCGATCTTTGTGGTGACCGCAGCACTGGCTGCTGCGCCCGCGCTGGGGTTTTCGGGGCAAAATGGCGGCGATCCGGCGTTCGATGTCACCAGCACCATAACGTTGCGCGGCAGCGCTGATTTTCGTCAGGGCGAGAGCGGTGTTTTTTCCCTTACCGTGCGGCCGCAGACCCGGATCAGCTATGAGGGGGTGGGCGCTTCCGCCTCGCTTGATTTTGGCACCGACTATGTGGTCCCCATGCAGGGGGACACCATCGTTGAGGGGTTTGATGCCCGGCTGAACGGCGAGCGGCGAATAGGGGGAGGGTTGGCGGTTTTTGGTGAAGCCGGCATCGATTTATCCCGCCTTGATCCAGCGGACAGCGGACTGCCAGCCACTGTGGCCATTGCCCCGTTGCGAACCGGATTTGACGGGTCGATACGCATCGAGAACTCGGTGGGCCGGTTGCAATCGACGTTCGGGCTCGGTGTGGCGCGGGAGATATTTGGCTTAAGTGTGCTTGAGGATGACACGCTGGTCAGCAACGCGGACCGGAACCGGTTTGTGCTTAGCGCGAACAGCCGGGTGGGGTTTGAATTAACACCGCTGGTCGGGGTGTTTGCCGACTGGAGCTACGCCCGGGACCGGTTTGATGCACCCTCGCCCAGCCTTGGGGTGTTTATGGACGGGACAATTCTTGAAGGGCGAATAGGCGTCGGATACGCCCGCGGGACCAGTTTTGGTGCTGAACTGGCGGTGGGTGCCACCCGGCGCGGTTTTGACGATCCCGCACTTGCAGAAACACTGGCTTTTGGCTGGAACGGGGCGGCCAACTGGTCCGGGGGTCGTGGTCTGGCGCTGGATATTTTCGCCGGCAGCAATCTGGACGTATCCACCCGGCCCGGAGCCACCACCCAAACCGAGCAAAGCGCTGGTGTAAATGCCAGCTTTGCCGTCACCGAAAAACTGACGCTTCGGGGATCGGGCTCGCTGGCGGCGACCCGGTATGCGGGCCTGCCCGATACGCAAATGGTGGCCGGCGCCGGGGCTGGTCTGGATTTTGCCATCAACCGGTTCATGTCGTTGACTACCGATTACCGTTATACGTTTACCGACGACAGTGTGGACGGGCAATCGAGCCGGCAAACGATTGAAGCGGGGCTGGTGTTTGCCCGCTAGAATTCCTGAGTTGTTACCCGGATTTGGCGGGAATGGCGCCGGTCAGTTTTTGCAATTCGGCCATGAAATCTTCCGCAATATCGGGGCGATCCAAGGCATAGGCCACGTTGGCGGTTAAAAACCCGACCTTGGAGCCGCAATCAAAGGTCCGACCGACAAATTCTACACCGGTGAATTTCTGGCTTTCCATCAGCTTTTGCATGGCGTCGGTTAGTTGAATTTCACCGCCGGCGCCTCTGGTGTGCTGGCCGAGCAGGTCAAAGATTTCCGGCTGCAGGATATAGCGCCCTGAAATGATCAGGTTGGACGGCGCGGATCCAACCGGCGGTTTTTCAACCATTTCGGTGATCGCAAACCCGGAATTGTCACCGGCTCCGCGCCCGACAACGCCGTATGCGGAAACTTCGGCGGGGTCCACCTGTTCAACGGCAACCACATTGCCCGCATTTTGTTCATAGGCTTTGATCATCTGGGTAAGGGCGCCGGGGCGGGCCAGTATCAGCATATCGGGCAACAACAGGGCAAAAGGCGCGTTGCCAACAATGTCGCGGGCGCACCATACCGCATTGCCGAGCCCCAGCGGCTCCTGCTGGCGGGTGAAACTGGATTGCCCGGGCTTGGGCAGGTCGGCGCGCAGCGCATCGAGTTCTGCGCTTTTGTTGCGTTCGGCAAGGTGGGCTTCCAGCTCAAACTGGCGGTCGAAATGGTCTTCGATGACCGCTTTGTTGCGCCCGGTGACAAACACAAAATGCTCAATGCCGGCCTCGCGGGCCTCATCCACCGCATACTGGATCAGGGGCCGGTCCACCACCGGCAGCATTTCCTTGGGCATGGCTTTGGTGGCGGGCAGGAACCGGGTGCCAAGCCCGGCCACGGGGAAAACCGCTGTGCGTACTTTTGTGTTTTTCATTCGTTCACCTCTTCACCGCAAATTTACGGTATGGCGCCAGCGCGCTAAGCCAATGTCAACCCGTGACCGATAGGGTCGGCGCGGTACAAATAGAGGCAAACCGATTAAGTCAGGCTGAACGAAATGGCGATTTTAGTGACCGGCGGCGCCGGTTATATTGGCGGACACATGGCGCTGATGCTGGCCGATGAGGGCCACGATGTGGTAGTGGTGGACAATCTGGTGACCGGCTTTGCCTGGTCGGTGGACAAACGGGTTCGCTTTATTGAGGCCGATGTGGGCGACAGCGCCAGAATGGCCTCGGTGATCCAGGACCACCATATTTGCGATATCGTGCACTTCGCCGGGTCGATTATCGTGCCGGAATCGGTGACGGACCCTTTGAAATATTATGCCAACAATACCTGCGTCACCCGGTCGCTGATCGAAAACGCGGTGGCCGGGGGTGTCGAGAATTTCATTTTCTCATCAACCGCGGCTGTTTACGGTATGGCCGGGGCGGAACCGGTTTCCGAAACGGCGGCCCTTGACCCCCTTTCGCCCTATGGGCGCTCAAAACTGATGAGCGAGTGGATGCTGGCCGACGTGGCGGCGTCGTCGGATTTAACCTATGGGATCTTGCGCTACTTCAACGTGGCCGGGGCCGATCCGGCGGGGCGGCTTGGCCAGTCCACCCCGTTCGCCACTCATTTGATCAAGGTGGCGTGTCAGACCGCGCTCGGACAGCGGGATGAAATGCAGATTTTCGGCACCGATTTTGATACATCCGACGGGACCGGCATTCGCGACTATATCCATGTGAGCGATCTGGTTGCCGCCCATGGGCTGCTGCTCGATCATCTGCGCGGTGGGGGGGCAAGCATAACCTTAAATTGCGGCTATGGGCGCGGCTTTTCGGTTCGCGAGGTCATCGACACGGTCAAGGCGGTAACCGGGGTCGATTTTGCCGTAACCGAGGTTGGCCGGCGGGCCGGGGACCCGGCCGCGATTGTTGCGCTGGCCGACCGGGTGCGCACGCAACTGGGATGGCAACCCGCCCATGACAGCCTAGAGGAAATCGTTGCCACCGCGTTTGAATGGGAAAAGCATCTTGGCACCCGCAATGATCCGCCGCCACTTGGCTGAGCGGGCGGGCGGATCAGGCTGGCGGACCGGGGGAGTAAAACTTGCCTTGGAATTGCCGCCGATACCGGGCACGCTGGCGCGCATGAATAGGATTTGGCGTTATATCCCTGCTGGACTGTTAGCCGTTGCGTTGTGGGCCGCGGCACCGGGCGTGATGGCCGGTTTGAGCGCCCCGGCCGGGCCGGTAGTACCGGGCGCCGCACCTGTTTTGCCGATCCTGACCAAAGCAGCACCGGACCGCTATGAGGTTGCCCAGCGCCGGTCGCTGTTTGATATTTTGTTCGGGAACCGAAACCCGCCGCCCGAAACAGCGCCGGCGCCGGCCCCCAAACAGGTGCAGCGACCCCCGGCGGCCCCGGCGTCCAGGCCAGCGCCTTTGGTGGTGGAGGCGGTCAAGAACGAGGGCGCAACCCGGCTGGCGGTAATCGGTGATTCGCTGGCGGTGGATCTGGCGCGGGCCCTGGGCCGGTTCTATGCCGACGATCCGGACCTTGAAATCGTAGGCATGGGGGTGGGGTCCTCGGGGCTGGTGCGCAGTGATTTTTATGATTGGGAAACGGCGATATCCGAGGCGATCAGCGCGGATCAGTTTGATCTTGTGGTGGTGATTGTGGGGATAAACGACCGGCAGGAAATCCTTTTGTCCGACGGGGGCCGGGCAGCGCCGTTGACCGAGCCCTGGCGGCAGGAATATCAGCGCCGCCTGAAAAGAATTTTCCGGCAATTGCAGGGGGCGGGCAAACCGGCGATCTGGGTGGGCCTGCCGCCGATGCGGGCACCGGCCTATTCGGCTGCGATCGCCCAGATCAGCTCGATCCAGCGGGCGGCAAGTTCAGCGGCGGGGGCGGAATTCGTCGATATCTACGAGCGGTTCGTTGATGAAAACGGCGGGTTTACGGCCAACGGCCCCGATTTGAACGGACAGGCGGCGCGCATGCGTAAAGGCGACGGTATTCATTTTGCCACCGCCGGTTCGGACAAGGTGGCGTTTTTCGTCGACAAGGCCGTGCGGCTGTTTTATCGCGGCGGGGCGCTGTCGGTGGCGGTGGCCGATCCTTTAGCGGGAACCGATGCCCAGGGGTTGCAGCGCCCGCCTTTTCAGGGCCTGGGGCAGGCGCGGCTTTTAGAGATCGCCGGTGCGGTTTTGTCGTTGAATGAACCGTCACGGGCCTTTGGCGAATTGGCCGGGGCTGGCGGCAACACGGACGGGGCTATTGATCTGGCGCGGATGATGGCGGCGCCCGTGGGGCGGGCCGATGCGTTCGGGGTTGGGGTCGACCCGTCGGCGGATACCGGTCCGGATACCGGCCCGGAGGCCGATCTGGCGGCCATGCA
This sequence comes from Alphaproteobacteria bacterium, assembly GCA_013152625.1. GTDB lineage: Bacteria > Pseudomonadota > Alphaproteobacteria > Rhizobiales > Devosiaceae > JAADFY01. Next base: position 1,203 of record JAADFY010000222.1, on the reverse strand, counting down.
GGGGCCGATGATGCCCGGATCCATCGTGCAGGCGCTTAGCATTGAAGCGCTGATCGAAGCAGGTGGCCAGACATCGGGGTTCTGACCCGAACCATTGCGCTGACCAAATTGCCCCGTTCATGGGTCCGTGACACGCTTGTAGTCTTTTCCTGCCGCGTGTCATTTGTCCGATAACCGGTGTCCACTTATCGGTGACACGCTTTAGCGCGGCAGGTCGGTGTGGCCAAGCAGGTCGAGATCAATCGACCGGGCCGCCTGCCGCCCCTCGCGGATGGCCCACACGATCAGGGACTGGCCGCGGCGCATGTCGCCGGCGGTATAGACCTTGTCCACCGACGTGCGATAGCTGTCGGTGTCGGCGGCCAAATTCTTGCGGGTATCCAGTTTCGCGCCCAACTCGTCGAGCATGCCGGCAAGCACCGGGTGGCTGAACCCGATGGCGAGCAGAACCAGATCGGCTTTCAGATAATATTCCGATCCCGGGACGGGTTGACGGTTCTTGTCGACGCGGACACATTTGACATGTTTGACCTGTCCCTGGCCGGCCTGTTCGTGAGCCGGATGGGCGCGGTCAAGGGCACGTTGTTTTTTGCCGATCATTTCAATGGTGCCAGCCTGAAATTCCCGGGTGGCGCCTTCGGCCTGGGAAGAAGATGTGCGCAATTTGATGGCCCAGTTTGGCCAGGTGGCCAGCTTGTCCTCTTTAAGGGGCGGCTCGGGGCGAATGTCGATCTGGGTGACCGAGATGGCGCCCTGACGAAACGCGGTGCCCACGCAATCCGAGGCCGTATCGCCGCCGCCGACCACCACCACGTTCTTGCCATAGGCGATGATGGGTTTTTCATTGGAGATGTCTTCGCCGCCCAGCCGGCGATTTTGCTGCACCAGATAAGGCATGGCGAGATGGACCCCGGCCAGATCCTGACCCTTTGCCCCCACATCCCTTGGGTGTTCGGCCCCGCCGCACAACAAAACGGCGTCGTGGGTTGAGCGCAGTTCAGCTAAAGGCCGGTCCACGCCGATATTGACCCCATAATGAAAAATGACCCCTTCGGCCTCCATCTGGGAGACGCGAAAATCAATGTGGTGTTTTTCCATTTTGAAATCGGGAATACCGTAGCGCAACAGACCGCCGGCCCTGGGTTCGCGTTCAAAAACGTGGACTTCATGGCCGACCCGGGCCAATTGCTGGGCGGCGGCCAT
>JAADFY010000221.1 GCA_013152625.1 Alphaproteobacteria bacterium | reverse complement strand
CATCCTGATTGGATTAGGTATTGGTTTTGTCTCGCGGTACTATCAGCTTCTAAGACATTCCATGCCAACCCTGACGATGGTTTCGCTGTCGATACCGTAGTGCCGGTAGAGATCGCGGACGGTGCCGGTCTGGCCGAAATGCTCCACCCCCAGGCTGATGGTTTTGTGTCCATGGACCCCGCCAATCCAGGAGAGCGTGGCCGGGTGGCCATCAATTACGGTAATAATCGTGCAATGGGGTGGCAGGGGCGCCAGCAGGCGATCAATATGGCTGGTTGCACTGGTTTTACCGGCCGAACGGGCCCGCCCGGCGGCCTGCCAGCCGGCATTGAGCCGATCCGCAGAAGTGATCGACAATATTCCCAGTCCGGGGCAGCGTTCCCCCAGTCTGGCGGCGGCAGAAATGGCTTCGGTGGCCACGGTCCCCTGATAGGCCACAATCAGGGGCGAATTGGGTTCGGGCTCTTTTAACCAGGTGGCGCCGTCCACAACTTCGCGGGCAAAATGCGGGTTTTCCCGGCGCGGCGGCTGCTCGATCATCCGGGTGGACAATCGCAAATAGACCGATCCGCCCGTTTCATCGCGCAACCAGGTGCGCTCGTTGGGGTCACCGCCGGCATCGCGCTGCATGTAATCAAACCCCCACCCCATGATGGTCGCCAGCTCGTCGGCATAGGCGGGCTCGAAACTGGCCAGACCGTCCTGGCTCATGCCCACAAGCGGGGTGCCAATGGACTGGTGGGCGCCGCCCTCACTGGCCAGAGACACCCCCGATGGTGTGCCGACAATCATAAAGCGCGCGTCCTGATAACAGGCGTAATTGAGCGCATCGAGACCCCGCAATATGAACGGGTCGTACACGGTGGCAACAGGCAGCAACCGTTCGCCAAACAACGAATGGGACAGGCCCGCCGCGCCGAGCAGCAAAAACAGGTTCATTTCGGCAATGCCAAGCTCGATATGCTGACCATCGGGGCGAAACTGCCACTTCTGGGTGCTGGGGATGCGCTCGTCATTGAAAATGTCGGCGCGGGTTTTGCGGGCAAACAGATGTCGGCGGTTCACCCAGGACCCCAGATTTGTCGAGACCGTGACATCGGGGGAGGTGGTGAAAATTCGTGCCGCCAGTTCGCTGTCCGAACGGGCGATGGTGTCAAGAATTTTGCCAAAGGCGGCCTGGGTTGAAGTGATCTGGCTGGCGGCGGCGGGGGAGGCGGCAATCTCCCGTGGGACCGGAATTTTTGCCGCCTCATAACGGCGGTTGCCCCGGGCAAAAAACGGCACCGCATCAAGAAACGCCTTCAAACCGGGTTTTTTGGTTTCAAGCCCCTCGAACCGCTCCCATTCATGGCCGGTGCGGACCCCCATCCGGGCACGGAATTCGTCCATTTGCCCGCTGGTCATCAGCCCGGAATGATTGTCCTTGTGGCCGGCCAGCGGTGTGCCGTGCCCCTTGATCGTATAAGCGATGAATGCGGTGGGCCGATCGTGGTCTATGCTGTTAAAAGCGCCGGTGAGCGTCGCCAGGCAATGGCCGCCAAGGTTCTCCATCAATTCGCACAGCTCGGAATCGGTGCGTGCCTCGATCAGGGCCGAGACCGGACCCTGGTCACCGATTTCATCCTGCAGCCGCTGGCGCCAGGCGGCGGCGCCCTGAAAGGTAAGGGCGGAATAAAGCTGGTTGGGGCAATTGTCGATCCAGCTTTTTAGCGCCGCGCCGCCGGGCTCTTTGAATGCGGCGAGCTGCATGGCGCCGTATTTTAACGTGACCACATCCCAGCCAAAGGACGCAAAAACCGTCTCGATGCGCGCATAGAGCCCCTCGCGCACCACACCATCCAGGCTTTGCCGGTTGTAGTCGATGATCCACCAGGTGTTTCTCAGGTCGTGTTTCCAGCCTTCCTGTAAACATTCATAAACATGTCTAGCTCGGCGTCGCCCACCAGGGCAATCATCCGGCCCACTTTACGGTCCTCTTTGCGGCTTTGGCGGCGCCAGTTCCTGGCCCCGATATAGTCCTGAACAATGGATGCAAACGCGGTCATGGCGCCCCCGAGACCGACCGAACCGGTGGAAAAATCCACGTCATCGGTATCCTTGGTGCGACTGGGATAGGACTGGGCGCCGCCCAGGGCCCGAAAATCTTCAAGTTTTTTGCGCGTCTGGTTGCCCATAAGATACTGGATGGCATGAAAAACCGGCGCGGCATGGGGTTTGACCGCCACCCGGTCATCGGGCCGCAGGATGCTCATGTACAGAGCGGTCATGATGGCAACCATAGACGCCGAGGACGCCTGATGGCCGCCGACCTTGACGCCATCGATTTTCTCGCGGCGGTTGGCCTCGCTCACCATCCAGCAGGACAGCCAGAGGATTTTACGCTCAAGTTCGCGCAGGTGTTTCAGGTCGGTTTTTGAGAGAGGTTTTGCCCGCGTCATGTTAATCGCGCCATTCTGGTGATGGTGTATCTGTGTTGACAGGATACAGATGTGAGAGGAAAAAATTCTTGCGTAATAGCGCCTGTAACCGTAGTATTTTAGCAGAATACACGTGTTTTTAGGTGCAAACTGATGGAAGCTGCCAATATCACCGAGCTTGATGTGATCGACCGACGGATAGTAAAGGAGCTTCTGGCCAATTCCCGGCTAACCAATCAGGAATTGAGCGAGCGGGTGGGCTTAAGCGCGTCGCCGTGCCTGCGCCGGTTGCGCCGGCTTGAAAAAACCGGGGTGATCACCGGGTATTCGGCAACCATTGACGAGGCGCGGGTGGGCCTGGCGTTCTCGGTGTTCATGTCGGTCAAGCTGGAACGTCAGATCGATGAATCTCTTGGCAGGTTTGAAGCCGAAATCTTGAAACACCCCGAAGTTGTCGACTGCTGGCTGATGACCGGGGACAACGACTATTTGTTGCGAATTCTCGCGTCGGGTCTGCGTGATTACGAACATTTTCTGACCGGCACGCTGACGAAAATACCCGGCGTCGCCTCGATTCAGTCCTCGGTGTCCCTGCGCCGGGTCAAGGCGGCTTCCCCGGACGTGGGGTGACCGGTCCGGCGGGGCATAACCGGGCTGTTTTACATTGCCCGGGTCCCCGGACCGGAGTATGTTTGCCTGATGCTTGACGTGAGTATTTCCGCCGGTGTCAGATGTGACCTGAATTGGCCGGCACCCGAGCACTTGCGTCTTTTCAACCGGGGGTGATTATGCTATAACGAAAGGTGTTCCGGTATAACGGAATGACCGAGAATGTTGTCCGCTGGCTCCCGGGGTTGAACCGGGTGTCGCGGACAGGTGGATTTTTTGCCTGCGGCCTGAATTTCTGGAGCCGGCGCTTCAGGAGCCAGGGAATTCATGCAGGTTTCGCGACCAAACGGTCATCTGACCGAAATCAAGTAAAATTGGGTTATCCAGGGAGATCAAAACCATGAGAATATTTACGAATACCGTGATCTATACCGCCGTGGCACTCACGGCGATGGGCATGTCCGCCAGCGCTCAGGAATACAAGATCGGCCTGTCCAACGGCTGGATCGGCAGCGAATGGCGCACCCAGATGATCGACGAGGCAAAAGCCGCCGCAGAGGCGTGGGCCGGACGCGGTGTCACCATTGAAGTGCTTGTTCAAAGCAACAATGTGGATGTGCCCGGACAGATCGCCCACGTTCGCAATTTCATCAATGAAGGCGTGGACGCCATTATCATCAATCCCAACAGTCCCACCGCGTTCGACCCGGTTTTTGCCCAGGCGAAAGATGCCGGTATTCTGGTGATTTCAACCGATGCCGAGGTTTCCTCGCCTGACGCCATTTACGTGGGTATCGATCAGACGGCATGGGGCGCAGCCGGCGCCAAATGGCTGGCCGAAGCTTTAGGCGGCAAGGGTACGATCGTCACCATTGACGGTATTGCCGGACATCCCGCCAACACGATGCGGGTCAACGGATATACCGAAGTTTTCGCCAATTATCCCGACATTGAAATTGTCAATCAGGCCAACGCCTCCTGGGATCAGGCCCAGGGCCAGCAGGTCATGCAGAACCTGCTTGCCACCTATCCCAATATCAATGGTGTGCTGGTGCAGGATGGCATGGCCGACGGGGCTCTTAAGGCCATTACCGCCGCCGGCAGGGCCGGTGACATCATTGCCACCGGTGAAATCCGCAAGGATTTCCTGACCAACTGGGTCGAGAACAACGTCAACACCGGCGCCTCGGTCAATCCTCCCGGTGTGATGGCCAGCGCCCTGAATGTGGCAGTGTTCATGCTTGAGGGCAAAGAACTCAAAGAGCCGGCGACTGCGGGCCAGTATGGCAACTCGCTCTATCTGTCGATCCCGTTCATCGACAATTCCAACGTTGCCGAAGAACTTGCCAAGCTCGAAGGCCGTCCGAGCTATTATACCGTGTCCACTTCGCTTTCCATCGACGAGGCCGAAGCGCTGTTTAACTAGGATACTCCCTGTCCGGGGGGAGCCTTGGGGTGCCAGAATATCGGCCCCTTGGCCCCCCCGGATGAACCAGAGATTTGAACTTCGG
>JAADFY010000220.1:1121-3792 GCA_013152625.1 Alphaproteobacteria bacterium | reverse complement strand
GCGACGGGCGCACCATTGGCTTGCGGGCCGATATGGACGCTTTGCCCATAAGCGAGCAGACCGGCAAACCCTATGCCTCCGCCAACAAGGGCCTCATGCATGCCTGCGGCCATGACGGCCACACCGCCATGTTGCTGGGGGCGGCAAAATATCTGGCCGAAACCCGCAATTTTACCGGCACCGCCGTGCTGATTTTCCAGCCCGCCGAAGAAGGCGGCGCCGGCGGTCGGGCCATGGTTGAAGACGGGCTGATGGAGCGATTTGGGATCGAGGAAGTCTACGGCATGCACAATTGGCCGGGGCGCGAGCCGGGCATTTTTGGCATTCGTGAGGGGGCGATGATGGCGGCCACTGACGAGTTTGAAATCACGGTGGAAGGCACCGGCGGCCATGCGGCCCGCCCCCATGTGGCCATCGACCCCGTGCTGATCGCTGCCCACATGATCATTGCCTTACAATCCATTGCCTCGCGCAATGTCGACCCGGTCGGGGCGGCGGTGGTGTCGGTGACGGTGCTCAATGGCGGCGGCGCGACAAATGTCATACCAAAAACCGTTACCTTAAAAGGCACCGTGCGCACCCTGGACGAGAAAATACGTTCCCAGGTGGAAGAGCGCATGACCGCGATTGTGCCCCCGATTGCCACAGCCTTTGGCGGCACGGCCCGCTTGAACTACCGGCGCGGTTATCCGGTGACGGTCAATTCCCCCGGCCAGACCCGATTTGCCGCAAAAGTCGCCGCCGGGGTCGCCGGCGCCGACAATGTGGAAACCGACATCGAACCGACCATGGGAGCGGAGGATTTTTCCTATCTCGCCCAGGCCCGGCCCGGCGCATTTATTTTTGTCGGGCAGGGCGACACCGCCCAGTTGCACCAGGACACCTATGACTTCAACGACGAGATAATTCCCGTCGGGTGCAGCTACTGGGCAAAACTGGTCGAAACGGCCATGCCCTTAAAGTAAGCGCGCGCCCGTGAATTGGCGGAATGCCCCGGTTACCCGGCGGCGGCCTGCCCCGGTTGAACGGTTGCCATATATCCGTCCAGCATCGCCTGACACACCTCACCGGGGCGATAGCGAACGCCGTCGATTTCAGAAACCGGGGTGACTTCGGCGGCGGTGCCGGTTAAAAAGCACTCGGTAAAATCGCCCAGTTCTTCGGGCCGGATCTGGCGTTCAACCACCGTTATCCCCGCCGATTTTGCCAACCCGATCACCGTGCGCCGGGTGATGCCGTCCAGAAAACAATCCGGCGTTGGTGTGTGTAATTCCCCGTCACGATAAAAGAACACATTGGCGCCGGTGGCTTCGGCCACCAGTCCGCGATAATCGAGCATGAGCGCATCGGTATAACCAAGATCACTGGCCGCGTGTTTGGACAGGGTGCAGATCATGTAAAGGCCGGCGGCCTTGGCAAAGCACGGGATGGTTTCAGGCGAAGGGCGGCGCCATTTCGAGATCGTCAGCCGAATGCCGGCCAGCCGGTCTTCCCGGCTGAAATAGCTGGGCCATTTCCAGGTCGCGATCGCAATATGAACTTTGTTCTTGCGCGCCGGCACACCCATTTCCTCTGACCCGCGCCAGGCCACCGGGCGCATGTAGGCATCCACCAGATTGTTCTTTTTCAACACATCTCGGCACGCCTGATTGATCTCGTCAGCGCTGTAGGGGATCTCTAAATCAAGCATGTGCCCGGATCCGATCAACCGGTCGGTATGTTCTTCGAGCTTGAACACTTCGCCCCCATAGGCGCGCTGTCCTTCAAATACACATGAGCCATAGTGCAATCCGTGGGTGAGAACGTGGACCTTTGCCTCCCGCCAGGGCACCATTTGCCCATCGAACCAGATCCAGCCATCGCGCTGATCCATTGGAATGTTCGGCATGGTCCTCTCCGTTTCCTTTTCGCTGCTCCCTTGGCAACGCACCCCGGTTTTGGGATACTCAAACCAACAGCGGCGAACTTGGGCAAACATGGCAGAGCATCCAAACAATGTCAACAACACTGACATAAATTCAGAACCCGGCCCGGAAGCTGAAATGCCCCTGGACGTTATGGGCCTGTTTTATTTTGCCTATCGCGATTTTGTCGGCGACGCGGACGCGCTTTTGGCCCATCAGGGTTTTGGCCGGGCCCATCATCGGGTGCTTTATTTTGTCAATTTACGTCCCGGCATGCCGGTGGCGGACCTGCTCGACATTTTGCGCATCACAAAACAAAGCCTTGCCCGGGTCCTGCGCCAGCTCATTGGTGAGGGGTATGTGTCACAAAAGGCGGGCGCCGATGACCGGCGGCAGCGCCTGTTATATCCCACCGAAAAGGGGCGCCGGTTTTTTCGCACCCTTTCGGCCACCCAGGCCAACAGGATCAACAGCGCATTTGAACACCTTTCCCCGGACGCCCGACGCACCATACGCGCCTTTTTTGTCGCCATGGTCGAGCCAAACGACCATGGGCGGCTCAAGGCGCTAAAACTGATCGACACCCGCGACCCTTAAATTTCCTTTTTACATCAAGCGCCGACCATCCGGCACCGGCTGGTCGACGCTCGCCAGCACAATCGCACCGTTGGCATCCTCAAATCCCAGAATAAGCACTTCGGACCGGATCGGGCCGATCTGGCGGGGCGGAAAATTGACCACGGCCATTACCTGCCGGCCAACGAGCC
>JAADFY010000220.1:0-1110 GCA_013152625.1 Alphaproteobacteria bacterium | reverse complement strand
TCATAGTGTGTGGTGATCCGGGCCGATGACTTTTTAACCCCCAGTTCCGGGCCGAAATCGATCATGAGAATGAGCGCGGGCGTGCGCGCTTTGGCGAAATGCTCGGCGCTGATGATGGTGCCGGCACGAATATCCACATCCAGAAACGCTTCAAAACTGATCTGCCCGGAGGCGGTCACAGGCCCAGATCGCGGCTGCGGGCGGCACCGGCGGCAAGTGCCCGCGCCATCAGCAGCGCCACTCCGTCCTCACCCATAAGCACCTCGAGCGCCGCTGCGGTCACCCCGTCCTTTGAGGTCACATTGCGCCGCAACTCATCGGGGGGCGTGTCCTCCGCGTCCACCAGCGCACCCGCACCGACAAGCGTTTGCCGGGCGAGTATCATCGCGGTTTCCGGTTCCAGACCCAGCTCGACCCCGGCGGCGGCCATGGCTTCAACCATGAGGAAAAAATATGCCGGCCCCGACCCGGAAAGAGCGGTAACCGCGTCCAGCAAACTCTCATGGTCAAGCCAGACCACTTTGCCGGTAACCGCCATGAGTTCTCCGGCAAGGTCCCGGTCTTCCTTTCCGGCCCGGTCGCCGGCAACAATTCCGGTGGCGCCCTTGCCCACCAGGGCCGGCGTGTTGGGCATGGTACGCACCACCCGCCCGGTGCCGAACGCGGCCTCAAGGCTGGATATGGAAATACCTGCGGCAATGGAGACAATGGTGGTGTCCCCGTTAACGGCGCGCCGCGCTTTGGCGGCAGCAGCAGGGAACTGCTGGGGTTTGACGGCCACCACAAGGGCCCGCGCCGGCCGGTCGGGCACCGTTTCGACCAGTGAAATTGCGAATTCCCGGGCAAACCCCAAAACGGCATCGGCGGGTTGCGGATCGACCAGAGTCAGGTTTTCAGCGGCAAACCCGGCCTTTATCCAGCCCCGGGCCAGGGCGGTCCCCATCTTCCCCGCCCCGAGCAGTACAAGGGGCCCCGCCTGGGCCCCGATCATGCCTCGCCTACGGTTTCAAACATGACTTGAGACAGGGCATCGTTGGCCGACTTTCCAGCCCAGACGACGAACTGAAACGCCTGATAATACTGGTCGCACGCTTCCACCGCAGAGTTAAG
>JAADFY010000219.1 GCA_013152625.1 Alphaproteobacteria bacterium | reverse complement strand
ACCGCAGACCGTGGGGGTCGAGAACCGCTTTAAGTTCGATCGGGTCGGCGGGGAACCGGCGGCCATTTTCGATGCCGTCAAATCCGATCCTGCCGGCATCGGACAGGCACGTTTCAAGGGAGATATCGGCCCCCAGGTTGGGGTCGTCATCATTGGTCCACGCAATGGGGTTGGTGCCGTACAATATCATTTTTTCGTTCTTTCTTTAGAGCGTTTTCAGGACAAGCGCGTGCGGTTATCCGATTCAAAAATGCGACAATTCAACCACTTGGAGCGCGTTCAGCGAATCGAACCAGCGTGAACGTGACCTAGTCCGCTTCCGCTGGCCGCTGGCCCGCTTTTGCCGAAACATATCCCTTGCGGGCCGTGTCCACCTCGGCCCGTTCGGAAATCTCCGGGATGGCCACATCCCACCACGCCCCACCGGCCTCGGTGGCGGCCAGCGGGTCGGTATCGATGACAATCACATGGGACCGGTCCGACCGACGCGCCCGGGCCATGGCCGCTTCCAGTTCGCCGATGGAGCCCGCTTTTTCCGAAATTGCCCCCATGGCGCCGGCATGGGCGACAAAATCAATGTCGCTTTTTACCGTGTGGCGGGCCGTCGCCAGAAGATTGTTAAAACTTTTCGATCCGCTGGCCCCCTGCAACCGGTTGATGCAGCCGAACACGCCATTATCGAGCACCACGACGGTAATTTTCTGCCCCAACATCACCGAAGTCGCCAGTTCCGAGTTCATCATCATGTAGGAGCCATCGCCAACCATGACCACAACATCACGATCCGGCCGGGCCATCTTGACACCCAGCCCCCCGGCAATTTCATACCCCATGCACGAAAAACCATATTCCAGGTGATAGCCGTTGGGCCGGCTCGCTTTCCATAATTTGTGAACTCCCCGGGCAACCCCCCCGCCGCACACACCACAATCGTATCCGCGTCCACGGTGCGCTGCACCGCCCCGATCACCTGGGCGTCGGTCGGGTGAGTGTTGCCGGTGGGCGGCGCCATTACCGCGTCGGCCTCGGCCAGCCATTTTGTCTTGAGCGCCCCATCGGGTGCCGGGCACGTGTGGTCGCCAAGCAAGGCACCTAGTTCCTCAAGTCCTGCCTTTGCGTCGGCCACCATGCAAAGTGCGTCATGCTTGCCCGCGTCAAACGCCGTTACATTGATCGAGGCCATGCGCCGGTCGGGATTTTTGAACAGCGCCCACGAGCCGGTGGTAAAATCGGCAAACCGTGTGCCAACCCCGATGATCAGATCAGCGACCTCGGCCACCCCGTTGGCCGCCGATGTGCCCGTCACCCCGATCGAGCCGAAATTCAGCGAATGGTCCCAGGCCACCGCCGATTTGCCGGCCTGTGTTTCGGCCATGGGAATTTGATGGCGGGTGCAGAACCGGGCCAGTGTTTCCCCCGCCCCCGAATACAGCACTCCCCCGCCGGCGATCAGCAAGGGCCGTTTGGCGGCCCCGATCGCCGCCGCCATAGCTTCCAGTTCATCCCGGTCGGGGCGGATACGTCGCTGGTGCCAGACCCTGGGTTCAAAAAACGAGGCCGGCCAGTCATGGGCTTCAGCCTGCACATCCTGGCAGAACGAAAGGGTGACCGGTCCGCACGCCGCCGGATCGGTCAGACAGGCCATGGCCCGGGGCAGTGCCGCTAAAAGCTGTTCGGGCCGGGTGATCCGGTCAAAATAGCGGCTGACGGGCCGAAAACAGTCATTGGCCGAAACCGTGCCATCCTCAAAATCCTCCACCTGCTGCAACACCGGGTCGGGGGCCCGGTTGGCAAACACATCCCCCGGAATCAAAAGCACCGGCAGCCGGTTCACATGGGCCAGCGCCGCCGCCGTAACCATATTGAGCGCCCCCGGCCCGATGGAGGTGGTCACCGCCATCATCTGCTGGCGGTTTTTCGCCTTGGCAAAAGCGATTGCGGCGTGGGCCATGCTTTGCTCGTTGTGGCCGCGCCAGGTGGGCAGATCGTCCCCTGCCGCTTCCAGTGCCTCGCCCAGACCGGCCACATTGCCATGGCCGAAAATCGCCCAGCAACCCGCAATCAGAGGGTCGCCGACGCTGTTTTTCTGTGCCGACAAAAAGCGCACCATGGCCTGCGCCGCCGTCAGCCGGATCGTTTTCATGATGCCGCTTCCCTTTGATCGCCCCGCAGGGCCCGCGCCTTGTCCCAAAACGTACAAAACCGGTCGAATGAACGGGCCATTTCGTCAACGGCCGCCTCGTCGCTCAGCGTACCGGCCAGCCAGTTCCTGGCCACCCCGGCAAAAATGGTTCGCCCGATGGCAAAACCCTTGATCAGATCGAATTCAGCGGCCAGCCGCAATGAGTTTTCCAGCGCCCCGGTGCTTGCATCGAGTCCCAAAACTACAATACCGCGAATATGGGGGTCATGGCGGGCGACCGCCTCGCAGGCCGCCGCCCAGGCTGCCCTTGTCTCCAGCGGCTCTAGTTTCCACCAGTCGGGGAAAACCCCAAGCTCGTAAAAGCGCGCAATGATCTCGGCGGTGGTGGTGTCCGTGACCGGCCCCACCTTGGAGGGCACCACTTCAAGTAAGAACTCAAGCCCCGCCGCCCGGGCCGCAAAGGCCGCCCGCACGATGATTTCCTCTTGTTCAGTCTTCATTTTTTCATCGTCGTCCGGGTGGTAAAAACACAAAAGCTTGACCACCTGATCCCGGGGCCAGTCGGCCAGCCCGGAGCCAAAATCCGGTCCAATTTCAAGCTCTAGCGGCCGCGACCCCGGCAATTCCACGGGCCGTCCGACCCAGAGCCCGGTCCCCATGGCTGCATAAAGCGCCTCACGTCCCAGCCTGCCATCGCACAAAATGCCATAGCCCGGCCGTCCGTCGGCAACTTTTTGGGTCGCCAACAGGCACAACTGTTTGAAATCGCTTATTTTTTCCGCAGACACCCCCGCATCATGCGCCATTTCTTCAAGTTGCGCCCGATGATCAAAAGCAAATACACGCATGGTTGGCCACGATCTGGTCCGGGTTGTCGACCAGTGCACCTGTTCAAGCTCCCGATCCAGTCGCAGGGCGGGGTTTTTGATGCCCCGGTCAAAAAAGAACAACAGTTCCTGCCAGCTCGGATAGGCCGGGGCGCATCCGTGCCGCGACACTGCAAGCGCGCCGCAGGCATTGGCGTACTTAAGCGCTGTTGGCCAGTCGGTACCGCTCAGCCAGCCCTTGAGCAGCCCGGCCATGAACCCGTCCCCCGCCCCCAGAACATTGAAAACCTCAATGGGAAAACCGGGCCCCGAAAGCCCCTCGTCCAGCGTCTCAGGGATGGCCCCAAGGAACGCCGAGGCACCCATGGGCCCCCGTTTGCACACCAGCACCGCGTCGGTTAATTCGCGCACCGCACCAAGGGCCGCGATCGTATCGGTGGTCCCGCCGGCAATGTGAAACTCCTCCTCGGTCCCCACGATGAGGTCGAACAGAGACAGTTTCGATTGCAGATTGGCCGTCACCTCCGCCGAAGCAATGAACCGGTTTTCCCCGTCCCCGTGCCCCGAAAGCCCCCACAAATTGGCCCCCACAAATTGGGCCGGAAATCCACGTCGAGGGCTGTTTTTGCCCCGTTGGCCCGCGCCAGGTTGACCGCCTTGAGCACCGCCGCCTCGGTGCGCGGATGAGACAGGTGCGTGCCGGTCACGGTCAGACAACCGGTCTGGGCGATAAAACCGGGGTCAATGTCGTCTTCGCAAAGGGCCATGTCGGCGCAGTTTTCCCGGTAAAAAATCAGCGGAAAGTGCTTGGCGTCGCGAATGCCTAAAAGCACCAGCGCCGTCAGCCGGTCCGGGTCGGTTGTGATCCCGGCCACATTAACCCCTTCCGCCACCAGCCGTTCACGAAGGAACCGCCCCATGTGCTCGTCGCCCACCCGGGTGATCAGCCCCGCCTTCAGCCCCAGGCGAGCGGCGCCCACCGCCATATTTGTCGGCGAACCCCCCACATATTTGTTGAACGAGCCCATGTCCTCCAGCCGGCCCCCGATCTGGGCGCCGTACAGATCGACCGACGATCGGCCCAGTGTGATAAGGTCAAGTTTTGGCAATTTCTCACGCTCATTCACTAGCTGATCAAACCGGATTGTCCCGGCCAGACTGAATTCTGGGGGTCCTAGACCGTGCCCCCCAGCGACCCTTCAAGCTGGGCCATTTCCTGGCCGCCGGCCATCATGTCCTGCAATTCTTCGGGCTTGATTTCACCCCGCTTCGCGGTTCCCAATGTCTTGCCCCGGTTCAGGACCGTAAACCGGTCCCCCACCGCCATGGCATGACGCACATTGTGGGTAATCAGAACGACACCGATACCCGAGTCGCGCACCCTGTCGATGGTGGAGAGCACATTGGAAGTCTGCCGGACCCCAAGCGCCGATGTCGGCTCGTCCAGAATGAGCACCTTGGCCCCGAAATACACCGCCCGGGCAATGGCAACCGTCTGGCGTTCCCCACCCGACAATGTGCCCACCGCCTGTGTCGGCTCGCGCAACGCTATGCCCATCCGCTTCATTTCTTCCATGGTGGTGGCATTGGCCTTTTCAAAGTCAAAAAAGCCGAACGGCCCCACGCGCTTGATGGGCTCGCGCCCCATCCAGAAATTGCGTGTCACCGACATGAGCGGGATCATGGCCAGATCCTGATAAACCGTGGCAATGCCGGCATTCATCGCCTCGCGTGGATTGGAAAACTCCGTTTTCTTGCCCCCGAGCAATATGCTGCCCCCCGAGGGTTTGTGCACCCCGGACATGGTTTT
>JAADFY010000218.1 GCA_013152625.1 Alphaproteobacteria bacterium | reverse complement strand
ATTTATACATGCCCGGCACGGCGAGGTGCGAGTCTCTATGTGACCAGCCCGTCGGCGCGAGACAGAAAAAAGCCGCCACTAAAGAATCCACGAGGACGGAGCGGGCGTTTAGCCCGCCCCCGCGTCGGCGAGGTGCGAGCCGTTATGCTCGCAGCCGCCATTAAAGAAACCGGTGAGCACTTGCGAATTCGGCGTGAGGCAAAAGAGAGCGCGTCACCGATAAGTGGACACCGGTTATCGATGACACGCTCAAACAACGAGGTAGACTGCGGCTGGGTTCTTTCAAAACCTGACGCAGTCTAGTTCGCAGTCCCGTTGCTGAACACATCTGCGTGGGGTTGGTAGTAAGTTTCAACATGGACTGCTGGGAACCACAAAAATGCCGGTATGTCGAAACCCTCAGCGCTGTACTGGCCCTGGAAGTCTTTCTTGCATTTGCCGCTGCTTGTCAGGCTGGCGATGGACATACGGGCGCTGGTCGAGCCGTTAACGTTGCAGCCACTGTAGGTTTTGAGAAAGCCTTTCTGTCCCAAACTATTGTAGGGGTTAGGGGTAGGGTGAGTATTATGAGAATTAAAGCCAAAGTAGACGTGATCGGGGAGATCCGGATATTCGCCATTTAAGGCGTAGTCGTAATCACCCGGATCTGTTCCATAATCATACACAGCGGTGTGGGCATTTGCAGACGCAACGAACCCGGTGGCCGCGACAAAAGCTGCCGCGAATACAAAAATATTTCTCATGATGTAACACCCTGTCAATAATGCCTCTTGAAGGGCCGCAAGCCATGAAAGCAAGTTTTTAACAGTTTATCAACTATTTGAAAAATTGACTTTTCCAAATTGACATCGATTCGGCTTCGTTTTCCCTTTGCGTTGGGGGGTGTTAACCAATGCTTGCGAATCACTTCGAAGAAGCAATCGCGGGTTCAAGGCCCGCGCGCGGGGCAGGCATTTTATGGGCAAAGTATTTTTCATGGGCGAAGCGGGAATGTTTCGAACCACAGCCAAGTGTGTAATATGTCGGGACCGAATGGCATATTTGGCGCCCCAGTGAGGGACGCGAAGGGGGGGACGCGCTTGATGATTCTGGATAGATTTCGCCTGAACGGCAAAACCGCCCTGGTCACCGGCGGCACCCGGGGTATTGGCCTCGCCATTGCCCGGGCGCTGGTTGAGGCAGGGGCAGAGGTTGCGGTTTCGGGCCGCAAGCCCGATCAGAACGAAGTGGCGGCAAGTTTTGCGGATCTGGACGGCCCGCCGGTTCTCGCCCTGCCTGCAGAGCTTGAAACCCGGGGCGCCGCCGCTGCCCTTGTCGGTGCTGCGGTCGACCAACTCGGTGGACTTGATATTCTGGTCAACAATGCCGGCATTGCCGCCCATGGTGAAACCCGCAATTTTGCTCCCGCCACCTGGCGCCGGATCATGACGGTCAATCTCGACGCCGTATTTGACGCCTGCCGGGCTGCCATCGGGCCCATGCAGGCCGCCGGCAGCGGCGTCATGCTCAACATCGGCTCGATTTCGGGCCTCATTTCCAACATTCCCCAGCATCAGGCGGCCTATAATTCGTCCAAGGCCGCGGTGCATATGCTGACAAAAAGCCTGGCCAGCGAACTGGCCGCTGACAATATCCGCGTCAACGCAATTGCCCCGGGCTATATCCTGACCGAAATGACCAAAGCCGGGTTCAAAAAACCTGAATGGGGCCCGGTCTGGCGTTCCATGACCCCCATGGACCGGGCCGGCGAACCCGAGGAAGTGGCGGCTGCCGCCCTGTTCCTTTGTGCCCCCGCTTCAAGCTATATAACCGGAGAAATCATGGTCATCGACGGCGGCTACACCACGCGCTAACCAGCGTACAAAACAGGGCAGGGGAACCATCCAATGACTGAAACGGGCACCAAACTTCGCTGGGGCATCATCGGCCCCGGCATAATCGCCAAAACCTTTGCCGACGGTCTGGCCCATTCGCGCACCGGGACCCTGGTTGCCATCGGCACCAATAACCCCCACCGCCCCGGGCTTGCCGAAAAATTCCCCGGCGCCCGGATACTCAAAGGCTATCAGGCCCTCATCGATGACCCCGAGGTCGAGGCGATCTATATCGCCACCCCCCATCCGATCCATGCCGAATGGGCGATCAAGTGCGCCGAGGGCAAAAAACATGTCCTGTGCGAAAAACCCATCGGCCTGAGCGCCTTTGAAGCCGAGGCGATTTTTCACGCCGCCCGCAAGGCGGGCACCTTCATGGGCGAGGCGTTCATGTACCGTTTGCACCCGCAAACGGTGCGCCTGCTGGACTTGATCCGCGACGGGGTCATTGGCGACGTGCGCCTGATCAAATCGAGTTTCGGGTTTGCCATGCCCCGGTTTGACCCCAAGGACCGTTCTTACGCCAATGATCTGGCTGGCGGCGGCATTCTCGATGTGGGCTGTTACCCGGTTTCCATGTCTCGCCTGATTGTTGGCGCCACCCGGAACCTGCCGTTTGTCGATCCGCAAAAAGTGGCCGGCACGGCATATCTGGGCACAACGGGGGTCGATGAATGGGCCAGCGCCCTTTTGACGTTTCCCGGCGGCATAATAGCCGAGGTTTCCGGCTCGGTTTCGGTGGTGCAGGACAATATGTTGCGCATAATCGGCACTAAAGGGCGCATCGAAGTGGCCGATTTCTGGTTTGGCAGCGGCCATGAGGGCGGGGTCGGAAAAATCGAGATCATTTTGAACGACGGCACACGAAAAACCGTCGAGGTAAACGAGCCGCGCTGGTTGTATTCATTTGAGGCCGACGCCGTTGCTGATGCCATTGCGGCGGGAAATACCGAATTTTCCTCGCCAGGCATGAGCTGGGCCGACACCATGGGCAATATGGCCGTGCTGGACAAATGGCTGGCCGAGGCCGGCCTTGTTTACGAGATTGAAAAACCGGCCCGTCGCAAAAAAACCCTTCGCGGCGACAAGCTCGCGGTGGGCCCAGACCCGATGAAAAAACGGGCCGTACCGGGGCTGTCAATTCCATGCTCTCCCGTGGCGCTCGGCTTTGAGTTCTTCGACAGCTTTGCCGCCGGCGCCATCCTGCTCGACGGGTTTTATGAGCGCGGTGGCAACCTGTTCGATACCGGATTTATCTACGCGAACGGCGCAACCGAAACCATCTGGGGCGATTGGCACACCTCGCGGGGGCTCAATCGTAGCGAGTTGCTGGTTATCGCCAAGGGCGCCCATAGCCCGTTATGCTATCCGGACGTTATTGGCAAACAACTGGAAATATCGCTGGATCGGTTGCAAACCGATTATGTGGATATCTATTTTCTGCATCGCGACAATCCTGACATTCCGGTCGGCGAATTTGTCGATGCTTTGGATGTTGAGGTTAAAAAGGGCCGCATTCGTGGGCCGGTGGGTGGTTCGAACTGGAGCATGGAACGCATTGATGCCGCCAACGACTACGCCACCCGGCATGGCCGCACACCCATGGCGGCCCTGTCCAACAATTTCAGTCTTGCTGAAATGGTCAAGCCGATCTGGGAGGGATGCGTCGCCGCTTCCAGCGAGCAATGGAAATCGTGGTTGAGCGCCAACCAGATGCCCAATTTTGCCTGGTCGAGCCAGGGCCGCGGCTTTTTTACCGACCGCGCCGGCCCCGATAAGACAGGCGACCGGGAACTGGTCGACACCTGGTACTCCAACCTTAATTTTGCCCGCCGCGACCGGGCCATGGAACTGGCCAAAGAACTCGGCTGTAGCCCCATTCACATTGCCCTTGCCTATGTTCTCGCCCAGCCGTTTCCGGTGGTGCCGTTAATCGGGCCGCGCTCGCTGTTTGAGCTCGAAGACAGCCTGAACGCGCTGGATATCAAACTTTCTCCGGCCCAGGTGAAATGGCTAGAGCGTGTCACCGATAAGTGGGTACCGGTTATCGGATAAATGACACGCTCAAACAAGGAAGTAGACTGCGGTTTTGATTCTATCAAAACTTGACGCAGTCTAGAAGCTTCGCCGGTGTCGTAACGTCGCCGCACCGCAACACGCTCCGCACACTCGGTTTTGACTGGCCCCGGCGCCGGTAAACAAGCTATCCGTTGGTGTTTGCCTCTAGCGTTTGAACTGGCCGGCACATGGATTTTGGTATCGAAACTCTTATCCTGTTGCCCATTGCCCTGGGTCTGCTTGGTTTCATTGAACCGTGCACCATCGGCGGGCACCTGTTGTTTCTAGAGACCCAGAAGAGCCGTTCCCGGGCCGAAAAAACCAAAGCCGTTCTGATTTTTATCGCCGCCCGGGCCGGAGTTGCCGGCCTGTTTGGCGCATTTATCGCCTTTGTCGGTCAGGCGTTAATCGGGATTCAAACCGGCGTGTGGCTGATATTTGGCACCATTTATCTCGCCATTGGTCTCGCTTTTATCGCCGGGCGGGCCGGGCTGGTCAAACAGCGCATCAATCTTGCCCCCATGGCGTGGCGCAAGGCCCGGAACCCCGCTTTACTGGGGTTGGCCTTCGGGCTGAATATTCCCGCCTGTGCCGCCCCGATACTGTTTGGCCTGCTTGGGCTGGCCGCCACCACCGGCACCATCCTGTCCGGGTTCTGGATGATGGCCCTGTTTGGCCTCGCCCTGTCGGTGCCGTTGGTGGTGTTTGCCGCCAATGCGTCTCTGGCCGCCTGGCTCGACCGGTTTGGTCAGAAGCTGAAAAATATGGGCTGGGTGATAGGCGCGGTTTTTGTTTTGCTCGGGGCGTGGTCGATCTGGTTTGGGCTTTTTGTCGACCCCGAAGACTGGTCAATCCTGCAAGCCTATGTGGGGGCCGTCACTTAAAAACACCAATATCCTAAGAGCGCTCGAACCCCCGCGCCACTTCCCAGTCGGTGACCTGCCGGTCGAACTCGGACTGTTCCCAGCGTGCGGCATGCAGGTAATGTTCAATGACATCATTGCCGAACGCCTCGCGAAGCATGTCCGAGCCCTCAAGGGTTTTAATGGCCTCCCGCAGGGTGGGCGGGATTTGCCGCACTTCCCCGCCGCCATAGGCATCGCCGACAAATTCCGCTTCCAGTTCGCGCTTTTGTTCAATGCCATCAATGCCTGCCGCGATCAGCGCCGCCATGGTCAGATAGGGATTGATATCGCCCCCCCCGATCCGGCATTCCACCCGCACCGCCTCGCTGTTTGCCCCGCAAACCCGAAAACCGGCGGTGCGGTTGTCCATGGACCAGATGGCTTTTGTCGGAGCGAACGTGCCGGCGGTAAACCGCTTGTAGGAATTGACATTGGGCGCCAGAAAAAACGTCAGTGCCCGCGCATGGTGCAACAACCCGGCCATGTAATGGCCCATGATCGCCGACATCCCGTATTTGGCGTTCTTGTCAAAAAATATCGGTTCGCCGTCCAGGGTGCGCAAGGACTGGTGCACATGGGAGGAATTGCCCGCCGCCTTGTCGCTCCATTTGGCCATGAAACTGACCGCCCGGCCCTTGGCCCAGGCAATTTCTTTTACCGCGTTTTTAATGATTACATGCCGGTCGGCCATGGTCAGGGCGTCCGCGTAACGAACATTTATTTCGGCCTGTCCGGCGTCGGCTTCCCCTTTGGTATTTTCCACCGGAATGCCCGCGCCCTGAAGGCCGGTGCGGATGGCCCGCATCAATCCCTCTTCCTTGGTGGTTTGAAAAATATGATAATCTTCATTGTAGGGGCTGATCGGGTCCAGGCCGCGATAACCGGCCTCGTGGGCGTCCTCAAAACTTTGCTTGAAGACGAAAAACTCAAGCTCGGAGGCCATGACAGCCGAAAAGCCCATCTCTTTTAGCCGCGCCACCTGGGCCCGCAGGATCGCCCGGGGCGAATGGGCCACGTCGGCGTGGGTGTGATGGTCCTCAACGTCGCACAAGACCAGCGCCGTGCCTTCCAGCCAGGGCACCACCCGCAACGTGGCAAGGTCCGGCTTCATGACATAATCACCATAGCCCGCCGCCCAGCCGGTGGCCGCATAGCCGTCAACGGTGTTCATTTCCATGTCGGTGGCGAGCAGATAGTTGCAGCTATGGGTTTCCTCATGGGCGTTTTCGGCGAAAAACTCGGCCTGAAAGCGCTTGCCCATCAATCGGCCCTGCATGTCGATCTGCGCCGCAATGACGGTATCGATCTGCCCCGCATCGATTGCGGATTTAAGTTCGCTAAGTGTCAGCATGCCGGTCATGGTGTTTTTTCGTGCCCCGTCTGGCCGTGTTTGTGGAATGGTCCGGAGCACGAGCGCCCCGGACCGGATGCTTGTTTTAACCGATGTGAAAACCGCACACAGGTTCGAATGGCCCCCGGCATCATGTGTGGGCCCGCCGAACTTTCATTTTGCGGCCCCCGCCGCCAGTTGCGGGGCGGTCCGGGGCCCCGGATCTGCCAGCGCCACCTTGATCAGGCCGGCCAGCCATGCCGCAATGCTTTCCTGATCGGCTCGGGTGGCGATCAGATCATTGCGCACCTCGATCATCACATTTGCCAGGCCCCGGTTCACGCCCTGAGATTTAAGGGTGTGGGTCACGCCGTCCTCCGGGCCATAAGGACAATTGCGTCGAACGTCCCGGCCCGAACCTTTCGCCGCCGCCAGCATCCGGTCCGCCAGGCGCGTGTCGTCATCGTGCAATATCCCCACCTGCACGTCGCGCCGGACCCCCATGTAAACGGGCGTGAAGGAATGTACGGTAACAAGGACAGGCACCCCGCCTTTGCTCAGTCTGGCTTCGATCACCCCGGTCAGCTCATCGTGGAAGCGGTCGTAGAACCGGGCGGTTCTGTCGGCCCGGTCTGCCGCGCTCAGATTGGAATTTCCCGGTATGCTCTGGCCTGCGCTTTGCGCCGGCATGGCGCCAAGGGCTCCGGGCGGTCGATTGCAGTCATAGATCAGGCGCGAAACCTTTTGCACCACCAGTGGCGCGTCAAAATGGGCCGACAATCCACGCGCCAATTCCAGCGCCCCCGGGTCCCAGGCAATGTGACTGGTCAGCGCCGCCCGATCCAGCCCCAGGCCGCCAAACTCGGGCGGCATGTACGATGAACCATGCTCGCACACCAGCACAATATCCGACCTGCCGGACGGGTTTATGGTCTCGACCACGTCGCTGCCGGTCTCATGGATTTCGGTGCGGGCCACCATCGCCAGTAATGCTCCCTGCAGGCGTCTCAATATGTTACATATTTTGTAAAAATTGCGGCCAGTCAAGCGACTTTGTGAAATAGTCTCTTCAAACCCATCTTGCTCGGAGAGATAATTTCAGCCACCAGCGCCCCGGTCGATGTAGATGCCAAGGAAACCACATGTCGGACCCTAAAGACCAGACTGTCGCGGAGCGCATCCGCCAGCGTTTTAGCGCTTTTCGGCTCTCACCAGAGCCGAGCATCAGCTCTCCAATCTCATCCTCGCCAACTATCCAGTCTCCGGATTGGGCTCGATAACCGCCGTGGCCGAAGCCGCTGGCGTCTCCACGCCGACGGTGGTGCGCATGGCCAAAAAACTCGGGTTTACCGGCCACCCCGAATTGCAGGCGGCCCTGCGCACCGAACTCGAAGCAACCATTTCCACCCCCATTACCCGCCACGACCGCTGGGCCCGGGACGCACCGGACACCCATATTCTGAACCGGTTCGCCGATGCGTTCAGCGAAAATCTGCTGGGAACGTTGTCCGCCATCGTGCCCGAGACTTTTAACGCCGTTGCCAGTCTGATCGCGGATCCCGAACGGGACATATACCTGGTCGGCGGCCGGATCACCCGCCCCATTGCCGAGTACTTTTTCACCCATTTGCAGGTCATTCGCACCGGCACCAGCCTGTTGGCCGCCGGTTCAAGCACCTGGCCCCACCATGTGCTCAATATGGGCCCCGGCGATGTGCTGGTCGCCTTTGATATCCGGCGCTATGAGAACGACCTGCTGCGGCTGGCCGAAATGACCGCCGCCCGGGGCGCCACGTTGGTTCTGTTCACCGACAGTTGGGGATCGCCGGCGGCCAAACTGGCCGACCACGCTTTTTATTCCCGTTCAGAGGCGCCCTCGGCCTGGGACTCGTCTGTGGTCACCCTGTTTATTGTCGAAGCGCTCATCGGCGCCATTCAGGACGAGAACTGGCAACATACCCACGACAGGATGAACGCCCTTGAGGACCTGTTTGACCAGACAAAGCTGTTCCGAAAATTTGTCTGATCCGGTGAAGTTCATTCCGCTACAGATTGCCTTGTCCTAAAATTTTGAATAGAACCGCGCCGATTATGCCCGCACCCCTTTTGTTGCTCACCGATATCGCCCTGACATTTGGCGGCACCCCGCTTTTAACAGATGCCGGGCTGTCGTTGGCCGCCGGCCAGCGCATTGCGTTGGTGGGGCGCAATGGCTCGGGTAAATCCACATTGCTCAAGATAGCCTCGGGCGAAGTAGAAGCGGATCGCGGTACCCGGTTCGTCCAGCCCGGCACCACGGTGCGCTATTTGCCCCAGGAACCGGATCTGAGCGGTTTTTCCAGTACAATCGATTATGTTCAGGCCGGTCTTGGGCCCGGCGATGATCCCCACCGGGCCCGCTATCTGCTGGAGCATCTCGGTTTGAATGGCACGGAGCGCCCCGGCGAGATTTCCGGCGGCGAAGCCCGGCGGGCGGCACTGGCCCGGGTGCTTGCCCCGTCCCCGGATGTAATTCTGCTCGACGAGCCCACCAACCATCTCGATCTTGTGGCCATCGAATGGCTGGAGGCGGAGCTGGCTGGCCTGCGTTCCGCCATGGTCATTATCAGCCATGACCGGCGTTTTCTGGCCAACCTGACCGGGGCCACGCTCTGGCTCGACCAGGGCATTTCGCGCCGCCTCGATCAGGGGTTTGCCCGGTTTGAGGCCTGGCGCGACAAATGGCTTGAAGAAGAGGAAGTCGCCCGTCACAAACTGGATCGCCAGATTGTCCGCGAGGAGCACTGGCTGCGCTATGGGGTCACCGCCCGCCGCAAGCGCAATATGGGGCGCCTGGGGCGGCTTGCCGATCTGCGCCAGGCTCGCCGGGATCGCACGGCCCCCACTGGCAATGTGGACATGAGTGCCGCCAGTGCCCGCCGCTCCGGTGCTATTGTCATCGATGCAAAGGAAATCGCCAAATCCTGGGGCGATCGCGCCATTGTCCGCCCGTTCTCCCTTCGGGTGCTGCGCGGCGATCGGGTCGGCATTGTCGGCCCCAACGGCGCCGGCAAAACCACCCTGGTCAATCTTTTGACCGGCAAATTGCCCCCCGATTCCGGTAACATCGGTATGGGGGCCGGCGTCGAACTGGCGTTTCTCGATCAGCGCCGCGCGTCCCTTGATCCTTCAATGCCCCTTGCCGAGGCCTTGTCGGGCGGTTCGGGCGAAACCGTCACCATCAACGGTCGTTCCCGGCATATCGTTTCATACATGAAAGAATATCTGTTCACCCCCGAGCAGGCCGGCACAGCGGTGGGGCGGCTTTCGGGGGGAGAGCGGGCCCGGGTGACCCTGGCCCGCGCCCTGTCCTTGCCCTCCAACCTGCTCGTGCTCGACGAGCCCACCAACGATCTCGACCTTGAAACCCTGGATCTGCTGCAAGAGCTCATAACCGACTATGCCGGAACCGTCATTCTGGTCAGCCATGATCGCGATTTTCTCGATCGGGTTGCCACCTCGATCATTGCCTTTGAGGGCGATGGGCGCTGGGTGGAGTATGCTGGCGGATATAGCGATATGCTCGCCCAGCGCCAGCCGCCGGAACCGGCGCTGTCACCTGTGGTCCGTAAATCGAAAAACGGGGCGCCCCCCAGACCGGAAAAGGGATCTGTCCCCAGGCGAAAATTGTCGTATAAACAACAGTTCGCTTTGAAAAATCTGCCCGCTGCCATGCAAAAACTTGAGCTGCAAATTGACCGCACCGGCGAAAAACTTGCCGACCCGGCCCTTTACGCCAGTGATCCCGGGCAATTTGCGACCCTTTCTGATGCCCTTGCCCGGTACCAGGCCGAGCTGGCGGCGGCAGAAGAAGAATGGCTGGAACTTGAAATGTTGCGCGAACAGCTAAAAGGTTAGAACTCAAACCAACCAGAGGTACAAAACATGGCCGGGCAAAAACCATCCATTGGCTTTATCGGACTGGGCCTGATGGGCTCAGCCATGGTCCAGCGGCTTCTGGACCTGAACTATCCCATGACGGTGCTGGCCAACCGGTCGCGCACCAATGTCGAGGCGGCGCTGGCCCGGGGTGCAAAAGAGGCGGCAACAGCAAAAGAACTGGCTCAAAACGCGGACATCATCATGCTGTGCGTGGATACATCGGCCTCGGTCGAAGCGCGCATGGGCGGTGACGACGGGGTGATTGCCGGGCTGACGCCGGGTAAACTGGTCATTGATTTTGGCACCTCGCTGCCCGGTTCTACACTGGAAATCGGCGCCAGAATTGAGGCGGCGGAGTGCGTTTATATGGATGCGCCTCTCGCCAAGACCCCTGATGAGGGCCGTACCGGCCACCTGACCATCATGGCGGCGGGGCGCCCCGAGCACTTTGAACGGGCCAGACCGGTGCTCGATGATCTGGGCGCGATAATCTTTCATGTGGGGCCTCTGGGCGCCGGCCATACTCTGAAGCTGATCAACAACTTTTTCGCCATGACCAGCGCCTGCGCCATGTCCGAGGCTTTTGCCATGGCCGACAAGGCCGGGCTGGAGCGCCAGATGCTTTATGATGTCATGTCGGCAGGGGCCCTCAAATCGGGGATGATGACCTATATCAAGAACTACGCCATCGACCATCGCATCGAGCTGGCGTTCTCCATTGCCAACGGGGGCAAGGATGTGGGCTATTTTACCCGCATGGCGGAGCAGTTTGGCCGCAGGAGCGACGTTGCCGCCGGCACCGCCGCCGCCCTCACACAGGCGAAAGCCGAGGGCTGGGGCGACAGGCTGATCCCCGAAATGGTTGACTTTTTCGCTGGCAAAAAACCCTGAGCGCCATCCCGGAGGTAACCTGCTTGCCCAAACAGGGCTCGCAGGGGGCGCGCGCTCGGTCCGCCCTCGCCCGGGCCGCCCTTGTGACGGCTGCCGGTCCGTGACCTGAACGGGTGGAGCTGATGCCGCCGGGCCTCTGGCAGAATTGAACCCCGCCAATCGCCGCAGGCCGGATCCGCCCGGGCGGCAATGCGCACCGTCTTTTTACATTTTGATCTGTGTCAATACGTCCCGGTTTGGCCTGTGGTGTCGTGCTCCTATGGAATGGTTCGCACGCCGGTCAGGTTATGCATCTGGCGTTTTCAGGCCGAAAAGCACGGTTCTTGAAAGCGAATTTTACGAACCTGCAAGCGGCGCGAAGGATAAAGGCGGCGCGAATGTCAACGGCGTCGGGAATTGAAATGAAAGCAGTACTTGAGCGCACCCACGCCGAACAGGCAGCGCTTTGCGATCAACTTGAAAAGATCGCCGATGATCTGCCCGACCAGCTGGATCGACAGGTTTGCCTGCATCTCTCCCGGGCGATCTCGTCGCTTTTGCAGCGTGGCCACCGGGCGGAAGAGGACCTTATTTTTGCGGTTCTGGTTCCCGCCACCCCCGGCAGTGCAAACCGTATCGGCAGCGATCTTGCGCTAAACGATCTGGGGGCCACCCTGGACCAGCTGCGCCTGGAGCACTTTTCCGACCAGTGTTTCGCCGAGGAACTGGGCGAGGCTTTGCTGGCGGCGGGCACAGATCAACTGGTCATCTCCCCCAATGCCATGAGCTACATGCTGCGCGGTTTTTTTGAAGGCGTGCGCCGCCATCTGGTGTTTGAGCGCACGGTGTTGTTGCCGATCCTGAAACGGTACTGATTGCAGGTACTGTCAGCCGCAACGGTCGAGCAGGCGCGACAAACGCCAAACCCGCACATGCCTGTTGTGAGTGATCTCCACCACCTTGTCAGCCCGCAGCCGGGTGAGCTGCCGCGACACGGTTTCAATGGTCAGCCCCAGATAGTCGGCAATGTCGGCCCGGGTCAGCGGCAGATCAAACACCGCCTCTTCATCGGGGTGGTCCATTGCTGTGGGATCCACATGCGTGGCAATCAGATAGAGAAAACTGGCCACTTTTTCCGCCGCTGTTTTCCGCCCCAGCGTTACCATCCAGTCCCGCGCTTCGTCCAGTTCGCGCAACGTTTGCACCATGATCCGGTGTTCCAGCTCGGAATTGGCCGCCAGCATTGCGTCAAATACGCTTTTGGGAAATTTGCACAGCTCCACTTTGGACGCGGTTTCCACCGTCACCCGGCTTTCGGTGGCAAAAATACGGCCCAGAAAATCCGGCGCGAATTGCAGCCCCACGACCTGCTGGCGCCCGTCTTCGAGAATTTTGCTCAGCTTGACCACGCCGTGCATGATATTGCTGTAACTGGCGATTTCCTCACTGTCGCCGATCAGTTCCACCCCCGGCAGATGGCACACCCGGCGGGTGGATTTCGACAGCTGCACAAGTTCCTGTTCGTTCAGTGCGCCGCACACTCCGTTGTGCCGCGCTTCACAGCTTTGGCATACAACCGGCACTTCAGAATTGTGAATATCCCTGCGCGTGTCGTCCATGGCCGCCCCGCTGCTGTTATTTCTGGCTCCGACATATTCATCTGTCGGTCGATTACAAGCCCTGTCGAGCTGTGACCTACGGACGCTGAACGCCGCTGATCCCCACATATAGAACAAAAACCTGGCTTGTGGCGGTAATAAACAGCCGGTTTCGTTTCGGCCCGCCAAAGGTCACATTCGAAACTTTTTCGGGGGTGAATATCTTGCCCAGCAGGGCACCGGCGGAATTGTAGCAATGCACCCCGTCCCAGGCGCTGGTCCAGATGTTGCCCTCAGTATCGGCGCGAAAACCGTCCGGGATCCCCGGATCAATTTCGGCAAACACCCGCGGATTGCGCAACACGTTGCCCGGCCCCACATCGAACGAACGGATATGGTGCGGCCGGTCTTTGCCGTGGCTATAGCCGCTGTCGGAAACGTACAGCACGCTTTCGTCGGGCGAGAAAGCCAACCCGTTCGGCTTGTCAAAATCATCGGCCACCACCTTGAGTTCGCCGGTTGCCGGATCCAGGCAAAAGACAAAACAGCCTGCCTGTTCCTGCTCGGAGGCATGCCCCTCATAATCGCTCAAGATGCCGTAGGGCGGGTCGGTAAACCAGATCGTACCGTCCGACTTGACCACGACATCATTGGGTGAATTCAGTTTTTTTCCCTCATGCCGGTCGGCAAGCACGGTCCGGGTGCCATCCGGCTCGGTGCGCACCACATTACGGCCCCCGTGGGAGCACGAAATAAGTCGGCCCTGATGATCGCGGGTGTTGCCATTGATATAATCTGAAGGTTGCCGAAAGACCGAGACCCCCACATCGGGGATCCAGCGCAACATGCGGTTGTTGGGAATATCGCTCCAGATCAGATAGCCCCCGTCATCAAACCAGCACGGCCCCTCGGCCCAGCGGCAGTCACTTGCGATTTCTTCAGGCTTTTCAATGGCAATGGCCAGGGCGCCGAACGCCCGGTCAAAATGCTCGTAAACCGGTTTGGTCATAGTGCTGGCGCCCCCGAAGCGGTATCATCGACCGGTGTTGTACTGACCTTATTCGAATAAATACCGTTGCGGCAATGCAAAACCGGTCCAGACCGCTTGAGCGGGCATCCTTTATCCGGGTGCTTGAGTGGTCGGAGGCGCAACTTTCGTGGTGGGTGGTGGGGCCTCGGTGACAGGCAGGGTCGGACCGGTGGCCGGGGCGGGCGAAGTGGAGAAAAACGCAAACCAGGCGATCAGCAACGCCATCCCCAGCACCAAAAGACCGGTCACGACAAGAGGTCCGAACCCGAGAATACTCATCAACCGGCCCCTGGGCCGCTCGATTCCCAGCGCCAAAACAGCCAGTATAAGCGCGCTGGCCGCCGCCGCGCCCTGCCAGCCGACCACCGCGATAGCCCGGTTGATCCCCCGCAGGAACCCAACGCCGGTGGGGGCCAGCGTCAACCCCACCACAATTGAAACAACAAACAGCGCGGCCCAGACAACCGCCAGCCCGAACACAAGTTTAACTCGCATTGCCTTTGCCTCCACGACTGTGACGGGGGCCACACTAGCAGTGAATTTAAGCCCGTTTGAGGGCAATGCGCTTTATGGGTCTGGACCCTAGGTCACGGACCCATAAACGGAGATGAAATGGTATGAGCCAATTTGTTCACATAACAGGCGCAAGAGCGCTGGAAACCAGATGGTTTTCAAGTTTTTGGAACGCATTAGGTGGGCAAATTGGCCATAACCTCCTGGTCGCTCAATTGGCTGCAATCTGCTGTGTCGGAGGGCTTAACCGGGATATAGACCCGCTTTTTGCCCTTCTTCGTGCATATTTTTGCCAATTGAAGCGCCATATCGCCCCCGTTTATGGGTCCGTGACCTAAATAAATCAGTCGACAAAAAGCTCCGGACGGCTGGCCGAAATTCTCGGCAGCGAATCGAGAACATCCGCCATATGCCGCGTTATCGCTGCCGCCGCATCATCGGCATTACCCGCCTCGATGGCCTGGGCGATGGCATGGTGCTGGGCAATCACGTCGGCCAGTGCGCCCGGGTTGGGCTGACCGAGATAGCGCATCCGGTCGAACTGTGCCTTGAGGTTTTCCACAATGCCCCAGGCCACTTCACACTCGGCACAAATCGCAATCTGACGGTGAAAATTCTCGTCAAGTTCGAAAAATTCGCCAAGATTGGCATTCCTGACCGCCCGTTCCTGCGCCTTGACCAGTTGGTCAAGCTGCACGATTTCAGCTCGCTGCCCTTCCAGTGCCGCCCTGCGCGCCACCGCCACCTCGATGGCTTCGCGTATGAAGCGGGCATTGGCCACCTCCCGTTTTGAGATCAGGCGCACAAATGTGCCGCGCTTGGGCCGGATTTCCACCAGCCCCGCATCTGCCAGCTTGATAAACGCCTCGCGCACCGGCTGGCGGGAAACCCCCATGTTCTTGGCCACATCCGCCTCGCTCAGCGAGGAGCCGGGCAGCAGCCCGAGGTTGAATATACGGCGCTTGAGCACGACGTAGATACGGTGCGCATTGCTTGGATTGCCCCGGTGTTGGGGTCCTTGGCTTTGCCCGTCAGTCAGCGCCACACTCAAATTTGCCAATTGTGCTGGTCCATCCTGCCCCGGCGCTACCATACTAGGATAGTTTCGCTCGCCGCCCCCGTCAATGCGAACCAAAGATGTGCTTGTTTCTGCTCACCGAGTGGTATGTTCACCTTGCGGGGTGTGGTATCCTTGCCGGTGGCGGCCCATAAGGGCGGCCCGGGTCATATTTTTGGGAAATTTATCGATATGTTTCAGACTTGGCGCTGGTTTGGCAACACCGATCGCACACCACTCACCCATGTCCGGCAGGCCGGGGCGGAAGGGATCGTTACCGCCCTGCATCATCTGGTCAGTGGTGATGTCTGGTCCCCGGCTGAAATCGAAAAACGCCAGAACGAGGTTCGCTCTTTCGTCGACGGGACCCCCTCCGGTCTTGATTGGGTGGTCGTGGAAAGTCTGGTGGTCTCCGAGGCCATCAAGCAGCAGGCGGGCGACTATCGGACCCATTTCGCCAACTACCGGCAAAGCCTTGAAAATCTGGCCGCCGCCGGCATTCATACCGTGTGTTATAATTTCATGCCGGTCATTGACTGGACCCGGACCCATCTCGCCTGGCCGCTGGCCCATGGCGGCACCGCCATGCGCTTTGACCTGGTTGATTTTGCGGTTTTTGATATTCACCTGCTGGCCCGCCCCGGGGCGGAAAAGGCCTTTACCGATGATATGGTTGCCCAGGCCGCAACCCGGTTCGCAGCCATGTCCGGGGACCGAAAAGTCGGGCTGGTGGCCAATATCGTAGCCGGACTGCCCGGTTCCAACGAAAAGCTCACCCTCGATCAGGTCCGGGAACATCTCGCCCTTTACGACGATATTTCCCGTGATCGGCTGGCTCAGAATTTCATTGATTTTCTGGGCGAAATCATCCCCACCGCCGAACGGCTGGGCGTGCGCATGTGCTGCCACCCTGACGATCCGCCATTTGAGTTGCTGGGCATGCCCCGGGTCATGTCGACCCATGCCCATATTGACCATGTGCTTGGGGCCGTAAACAGCAAATCCAACGGGCTGACATTTTGCTCCGGGTCGCTTTCATCGCGCCCTGACAATGATCTGCTGGCCATGATTGACCGGTTCGGCCCAAAAATTCACTTCGCCCATTTGCGTTCCGTCAAGCGCGATGGTCCGGCCATTGCCGGGTCTTTTTTCGAGGATGAGCATCTGGCCGGCGACACCGGTATGGTGGAAGTGGTGCGCGCGTTGATGGGGGAGGAGGCCCGCCGCCGCGCCGAAGGCCGGCCCGACTGGCAAATCCCCATGCGACCCGATCATGGTCAGGACATCATCGATGATCTGGGGCGCAGCGGGCAGCCCGGTTATCCGACCATCGGGCGCCTGAAGGGGCTGGCTGAACTGCGCGGGGTCATGGCCGCCGTGGAGGCTGGCGCCATGACTGCTACCATGACTGGGGCACCATGACTGCTACCATGACTGGGGCACCATGACTGGCGCGCCGTAAATTTCGCCGATTGCTTGACACGCAAATGCGCCCGTGACAGCGTTACCAAAGCTGGTGACTCGAACCTCGAAAAGGCAAGGGTCATAATAGGGAACACGGTGCGGCGTACCCAACAGGGACCAAATCCGTGACTGCCCCCGCAACTGTAAGCAGTGAGTTGTCCTCGAATTACCCACTGGCCAAAAGGGCCGGGAAGGGGAGGGCGGCGCCAAAAGACACTGCCAGTCAGGAGACCTGCCAGCTCCATCTGAACCAGTCCACACGGAGGGTGTTGGCACCATGAATACGACCATCGCATCGAACATTTCCCTGTCTTTCTCCCAGCGGCTTGTCGCCGGTACCCTGGCTTTAATGCTCGGGTTGGCCCTGATTGTCGGCGTCGGATTTAGCTCCGACATGGCCGTGCACAACGGCGCCCATGACGCCCGCCACGCCGCCGGGCTTCCCTGCCACTAGGGTCTGGACCCTAATTCTGTTTGCCAACAGATCCCGGAGGGAGGCCGTGCCATGTTCGGGCGCATACTTTTCGCAGCAGTTCTTGCGGGCCTTTTGGCCGGCCTTGCCATGAGCGTGGTTCAGATCGGGCGCACCAGCGCCCTGATACTGGAAGCTGAGGCCTATGAGGTTGCTGAAAGCGGGCCCACCGGGGTTGCCCCGGCCGCCGAGACCGGGCCCCGCCCGTTTTCGCCCGCCCCCGGTTTTGAACGCAACGCCCTGACCGTTCTGGCCAATATGTTGCTTGGCGCCGGGATTGCCCTGACACTGGCCGGGGTCTCCACTCTGGCCAATATGCCGGTCAACACCGGCAATGGTCTGGTATGGGGCCTGTTTGGCTTTATCGCCATCACTCTGGCCCCCGCCTTTGGCCTGCCCCCTGAATTGCCCGGCAAGATCGCCGCCGAACTGGGTTCCCGCCAGACCTGGTGGTGGTCAACGGTTTTGGTCACCGCAACGGCTTTTCTGGCGGTGGCCCGGTTCAGGACCCCCATTGTGCTGGTCATCGCCGCCGCGGTGGTTCTCGCCCCCCACCTGATCGGTGCACCGGCAGCCCCGGTTGTCGTTAACGGGCCAGCGGGTCCCCCCGCCGGTCTGACCGCCGATTTCGTCGTGGCCACCCTGTTGCAGATGCTCGTTTTGTGGCTGGTCATCGGTTTTGGCTATGGCTGGCTGCTGGACCGGTTTGCCAAAAAGGCCACCCCCGCATGAAAGCGGCGGGCAAAGGGGTGGCCCCCGGTCCGGCGGTTAAGGGTGAAGCTGGAAAAAAAGAGATTGAGCATGGTGCTGGTTAGTCACGCCAGGCAATTTATCTTCCTCAAAACAAGGAAGAGTGCAGGCACAACCATTGAAATGGCGCTGGAGCCGTTGTGCCGGTCGGGTCGCGAATTGGTTACAGAACGCACCCGGGCGAGAATTTCCCCCGTTGGAATAGTAGGGCGCCGGTTGCGCCGGCAAGACAAATGGCGCCGGTGGCTCGGTGTAACCGATTGGCACAACCATATGTCCGCCGCGTCTGTTCGCCAGCAGCTTGGCAAGCACCCGGACAAGCCCCCTGGCCAGCACGCCGGAAAGGGCAAATGGGACCGTTACCTCAAGATCACAACCACTCGCAATCCGTTTGACGCAGCGGTCTCGCTTTATTATTGGCGCCGTTTGGCAGGCAACAAAACCGTACCCACCGACTTTTCGGACACCCGCGCCCAATTTGGATCAATGCTTAAGTCCATAAATTGGGAACTCGATTTTCTCGTAACCCATATCGACGGGCAATATGTCCCTGACCAGACCATTCGATTTGAGACACTACAAAGCGATTTCAACGCAGTATGGAACAAAATTGCCCCCGAATCCAAAGCGGTCGATCTGCCCGTGAGAAAAAGAACAAAGCACCGGCGGGTTCAACAGGTTGCCGACTTTTACGATGCTGAAGCGATCGAGATTGTTCTAAAGGGCGCCGCCTGGATTTTTGATCGATTTGACTATCCGCGCGTCCCCACCGGCCCGGGCCAGTCCGGACCCCAGCTCAAAGAGGCCGATCAATGATTTCCCGCATACCCGTCACCGTCATCACCGGTTTTCTTGGCGCCGGCAAGACCTCTCTGGTTCGCCATGTCCTGAACAACGCCCGGGGAAAACGTCTCGCCCTGATCATTAACGAGTTCGGCGAAATCGGGGTGGATGGCGAGTTGTTGCGCGGCTGCGGCGACGCCGCCTGCGAGGAGGCTGAACTGATCGAATTGTCCAACGGCTGCATCTGCTGCACCGTGGCCGATGATTTCATCCCCGCCATGACTGCCATTTTGCAATCCGATCCGCTTCCCGATCACATCATTATTGAAACCTCGGGCCTGGCTTTGCCTCAGCCCCTGTTGCGGGCCTTTAACTGGCCCGAAATTGCCGCCGGAGTTACCATTGACGGCGTGATTGCCGTGGCCGATGCCCAGGCCTTGGCAGAGGGGCGTTTTGCCGCTTCCGAAAGTGCGGTCAATGCCCTGCGCCGGGCCGATGAAATGCTTGACCATGAAACCCCCCTTGGCGAATTGTTTGCCGATCAACTCGCCACCGCCGACATGGTGGTATTAAACAAGACCGATCTGGTGGCCAAAGAAGGGCTTGAAGAGGTGGAGGCCGGATTGCAGGCCAAGGCCCGGCCCGGCGTGGCCATCGTTCGTGCCGCCCATGGCAAACTCGACCCGAAAATTTTGCTCGGCCTGCAATCTGAAGTCGAAAACGACCTGGCCGCCCGCCCCTCCCTGCACGAGCTGGACCATGGGGGCGAGGCCCACGAGCACGACGACTTTGACAGTTTTGCCATAAAGCTCGCCCCTTCCGCCGATCGGGCCGACCTTTTGGCCCGCCTCGAACGCACCATACGTACCCATGATATTTTGCGTCTGAAAGGCTTTGCCGCCATTTCCGGTTCCGCCGCCCGTTTAGTGGTGCAGGCGGTGGGTCCCCGGGTGGAAAGCTGGTTTGACCGGCCCTGGAGCTCCGAGGAGACCCCCGCCACTTCGCTGGTGATTATTGGTCAGAGTCCCCTGGAACGCGAGGCCATCAGCGCCAGCCTCAAAGCGGTCTGAAATGCACCTGCTCGCCGCTCAGTCCGCCCAGATACAGCAGGAGGGCGAAGCCATTGATCTTGGCCAGAGCCCGGCCGAAATCTGTATTCTTTCCGCCGCCGACAGTGAACTGACCGCCATGGCCGCAGCGGTGGACCGGGCCGGCGCCCAAAATATCCGCCTCGCCTCTACCCAGCGATTATCCCACAATCTTTCCCTGGATACCTGGATTGAAAAAACCGCCGCCCACGCCCGCCTGATCGTCGTTCGATTGCTCGGCGGTCGCGCCTATTGGCCCTATGGGTCCGACCGGCTGGTGGCGCTGGCCGCCCAAAAATCAATTTCCCTTGTTTTATTGCCCGGCGATGCCAACCCTGATCCGGCCCTTGCCGCCCTGTCCACCATTGCCCCCGGGCACTATGCCCGATTACACGGTCTTTTTAACGCTGGCGGGCCGGCCAATTTCGATGCCATTATCGCCGCTGTTGGTGCATTGGCCGGCACCGATGACTGGCCCGATAAGCCCCCGGCCCCCTTTCCCCGGTTTTCGTGCTGGCTTCCAGATCAAGGGTTCGTCGGGGTAAATGCGCTGAAACCGGATGCGCAAAAAAACCGGGCCAATGTGCCGATCCTGTTTTACCGTGCCGCCCTTGATGGCGGCGGCGCCGGGGTTATCGGCGCCCTCGTAAAGGCGGTGGAACGGGCCGGACACCGGCCCCTGCCCATGATGATCTCAACCCTGAAAGAAGCCGCCTGCGTCCGGTTCGTTCAAGAAACGTTTGGTCATTTTCCCCCCGAAATCATACTCAACCTGACCGGCTTTGCCCTCGGGCTGGATGGGCTGGACGACAAACACAACCCGTTTGCCGGTACCGATGCCCCGGTGATACAACTGGTTCAATCCGGGCGCCCCCACTCCGTCTGGGCGGGCTCAAAGCAGGGGCTTTCGGCCAAAGATCTGGCCATGCATGTGGTGTTGCCCGAACTGGACGGCCGCATCGGTGCGCTCATTGTCGGCCATAAGCAAAACGCCGTCTGGCACGCCCCCACCCAGTGCCCCTTGTCCGCTTACATGGCCGACGAGGCCGGCGTTGACGCCGCCGTGGCGTTGGCAAATAACTGGATTCGGCTGCGCCGGGCGGCTCCCAGAGACCGGCGCATGGTCATGGTACTGGCCAACTACCCGTTGCGCGATGGCCGGTTGGCCAACGGGGTGGGTTATGACGCTCCGCAATCCAGTGTTGAGATCCTTAAAATCCTGCAAAAAGAAGCCTATGACCTGGGACAGAGTGATCTGCCCGCTAATGGCAACGCCTTGATTAAAGCCCTGCAATCGGGTCCCACCAACGCCAACCCAAAGCGCGGCACCGGCGGTGCCGTCCTGAGCGTGGCGGACTATGGGTGTCTGTTTGGAAATCTGCCCGAAACCATCCGCAACGCGGTAAATGATCAGTGGGGCGCCCCCGAAAACGATCCGTTTTGCCGTCCCGACGGGTTTCACCTGCCGGTGATTATTTTCGGCAATATCGCCATTCTTTTGCAACCGGGCCGGGGCTATGATCTTGATGCCGAGGCGGCCTATCACAGCCCCGATCTGGTTCCCCCCCATGCCTATCTCGCCGCCTACCTGTGGATCGGCCAGGTCTTTGACGCCCATGCCCTGGTCCACAATGGCAAGCATGGCAGTCATGAGTGGTTGCCGGGCCGGGCCACCGCGCTGGGCAACGAGGACTATCCCCACCTGCTCTGGGGAGGGTTGCCCCATCTTTACCCGTTTATCGTCAATGATCCCGGCGAGGGCACCCAGGCCAAACGGCGCACAGGCGCCGTCATCATCGATCATCTGGTGCCGCCCTTAACAAGGGCCGAGACCTACGGGCCGTTAAAAGACCTTGAGGCCCTGCTCGATGAGTATTTCGCCGCTTCGGGCCTTGATCCACGTCGGCTTGCCGACCTTCGCACCCGTATTTTTAATCTGTGCGGCGATACGGGGCTGGGTGCGGACGCCGGGCTGGAACCGGACGAAAAAGACACCGACACCGGGTTGGCCCGGCTCGATACATTCCTTTGCGAACTAAAAGAGGCCCAGATCCGCAACGGGCTGCATATATTTGGCAAAAGTCCTGACGGCGAGTTGCAGCGCGATCTTCTGGTTGCCCTGGCCAGAGTGCCAAGGGGCGGCAACCAACCGCAAAACGCTTCGCTTGTTCGCGCCTTATCCGATGATCTTGCCCTGGGCTTTGATCCGCTGACCGCACCCATGGGCGAAAAATGGACCGGCCCCCGACCGTCCGAACTCCTGCACGCCGCGCCGGACATCTGGCGCACCAATGGCGATACCGTGGAACGGCTGGAAATGCTCGCCTCTGCTTTGGTGGAAGGGGCCCGCAAACCCATACCCGGTTGGCGCCTGACCCGGGCGGTTCTTGAGCAGATCGATACGGTTTTGCGCCCGGCCCTTAAAGCGTGCGGGCCCAATGAACGGGTCGGGCTGCTCACGGGCTTAGCGGGGCGGTTTGTTGCGCCCGGCCCCTCCGGCGCCCCGACACGGGGCCGGCTTGACGTATTGCCCACGGGCCGAAATTTTTATTCTCTGGATAATCGCGCCGTGCCCACCCCCACCGCGTGGGAGCTGGGCGCTAAATCGGCGGAAAACCTTGTTATTCGTCATTTTCAGGATCACGGGATCTATTTGCAGTCCGTCGCCCTGTCGGTCTGGGGCACGGCCAACATGCGCACCGGCGGCGATGACATCGCCCAGGCCTTGGCCCTGATCGGCGCCCGCCCGGTCTGGGACCCCGGTTCCTTGCGCGTGTCGGGTTATGAAATCATCCCCCTGGCCAAACTGGCCCGGCCCCGCGTGGATGTCACCTTGCGCATATCGGGTCTGTTCCGGGATGCTTTTCCCGCTCAGATTGACCTGTTTGACCGGGCCATTCGGGCCGTCGGCGCTCTTGATGAGCCCGCCGACTTCAACCCCATCGCCGCCCGTATGCGCGCCGAAGCTCTGGAGCTGATCGCCAAAGGGGTCTCAAAATCCGAAGCGGGCAGCCAGGCGGGCTATCGCATATTCGGTTCAAAACCGGGGGCTTACGGGGCCGGGCTGCAAGCCCTTATCGATGGCGGCGACTGGCGGGAAAAAAGCGATCTGGCCGAAGCGTTTTTGAACTGGGGCCAGTTTGCCTATGGGGCCAAAATCTCCGGCCTGCCGGCCCGCGACCATTTTGCCCGCCGTCTCGGTAAAATCGATGCGGTGATCCATAATCAGGACAATCGCGAGCATGATCTGCTCGACAGTGATGATTACTATCAGTTCGAAGGCGGCCTGAGCGTGGCCGCCGAACAGGTTTCGGGCTTGAAACCCCATAACTATCACAATGATCATTCCCGGCCCGAACGTCCCGTCATCCGCACGCTGGAAGAAGAGGTCTCAAGGGTCATGCGCTCCCGGGTCGTCAACCCGAAATGGCTGGCGGGGGTAATGCGCCACGGCTACAAGGGCGCGTTCGAGATCATCGCCACCTTAGATTACATGTTCGCTTTTGCCGCCACCACCGGCGCGGTCAAATCCCGCCATTTCGATCTCGCCTTTGCCGCTTTTGTCGGGGATGAAGCGGTCAGCGCATTTTTGCGGGACAATAACCCCCATGGGCTGGACGAAATGGTGGCCCGGTTCGATGAGGCCATCGAGCGCGGCTTCTGGACGCCGAAATCCAATTCTGTATATGCTCGCCTCGACAAAAGGGCCGCCGTAAAATGATTAAAAGAACCGATACCATGACCGAGGCCGAGCTGGACGCCCGCCACGCCGACAAGATGCGCAAGAAAAAGGCGGCACGGGAGAAAATCCTCGCCACCAAAACCGAGGAACGCGGCCTGATCATCGTTCATACCGGCAAGGGCAAGGGTAAATCCACCGCCGCGTTCGGCATGGTGTTTCGCGCCATCGGCAACGGGTTAAAGGTTGGGGTCGTCCAGTTCGTCAAGGGCAAATGGGGCACCGGCGAGCGCACGGTCCTTGAGGCCTATCCTGATCAGGTCACCCTGGCCACCATGGGCGAGGGGTTCACCTGGGAAACCCAGGACCGCCAGCGGGACATCGCCGCCGCCCGCGCCGCATGGGAGCGGGCCAAAGAGATGATACTTGACAATGTCAACGATATCGTCCTTCTCGACGAACTGAATATTGTCCTGCGCTACAATTACCTCCCTCTAGAGGAAGTGCTCGATGTGCTGGGCCGAAAACCGGAAATGAAACATGTCATCATCACCGGCCGCAACGCCAAAGAAGAACTCATCGAAATGGCCGATCTGGTCACGGAGATGGAGCAGATAAAGCACCCGTTCCGCTCCGGCGTTAAAGCCCAGATCGGCATTGAGTATTAGCCGGTGTCTGTGACCACCTGTATCGCCCTGTTCCGTGGTCTTAATGTTGGCGGCAGCCACAAAGTGCCCATGGTAGATCTGCGCGAGATGCTGGCCGGGCTCGGTTTTGCCAATGTGAAAACCTACATTCAGTCCGGCAATGCCCTGTTCGATACCGCTGAGACTGCCACCGCAGCAGTTACGAATATCAACACTGCCTTTGCAGCAAAATTCGGGTTTTCCGCGCCGCTGGTTTTGCTCACCGCCGCGCAATTGGACGCCGCCATCACCGCCAGCCCTTATTCCGGCCTAACCGATGACCACAAGATGCTGCACGCCGGTTTTTTCGTCGCAGATCCCGACCCGAAAATGCTCGCGACTTTAGCCCCGTTGCCCGAAAACGGCGAGCGATTCGCCGTCCATGGTCGGGTGATTTATCTCTATTTGCCCCGCTACTCCGCCCGTTCCGACCTGGCCAATCGGCTGACGGGAGCCAATTTTGGTGCCCCGGTCACCGTGCGCAACTGGCGCTCGGTGCTTGCCCTTGCCGCTTTAGCCAAAACCATCGATTGACCCCGCCGGCGCCCCCGGCCTATGACAAGCCAAGCGCAGCGTTCCACTTAAAGGAACAAAAAGCGATTCCGGTGCGGTTGACCCAAACAGGGGACCAATTCCGGAGCTGCTAGATGTCTTTTTTGACGCCGGAACTCTGCCTTTTTTGATTTTGAAAAAAGGTGGATCCATGACTTCTGATTCCAAGACCTCCGATTCCGCACTGTCCAGGCCCCCCGCCAAGGACAAGCCCCCGCTTTCGGTGCCCACCGGCACCGGCATCATGCTGTGCGGCCATGGTTCGCGCAACAAGCTTGCCGTCGATGAATTTGCCGCACTGGCCGAAAGTTTACGCGCCCGTCTGCCTGGCGTGCCCCTTGAATATGGCTATCTCGAATTTGCCGACCCGGTGATCAATATCGGCCTCGACCGGTTGCGCGAAAAGGGCGTTACAAAGGTTCTGGCCATCCCCGGCATGCTGTTTGCCGCCGGTCACGCCAAAAACGACATTCCCTCGGTGCTCAACACGTATGCGGCCCGCCATGATTGCGAGATCACCTATGGCCGCGAGTTGGGCATTGATCTTAAAATGCTCCGCGCTGCCGGCGACCGCATCAATGAGGCCCTTGCCGCCGCACCGGAAAAATTGGGCTCAAGCGAAACCCTTCTGCTTACCGTTGGCCGCGGCGCCTCCGACCCGGACGCCAATTCAAACGTTGCCAAAGTCAACCGAATGCTATGGGAGGGGCTAGGGCTCGGTTGGGCCGAAACCGCCTATTCGGGGGTGACCTTTCCCCTCGTTGAGCCTGCCCTCGAACATGCCGCCCGTCTGGGGTACAAACGCATTGTCGTTTTCCCCTATTTCCTGTTCACCGGCGTGCTGGTCAAACGCATTTACGCCGCCACCGACGCGGTCGCCGCCCGTTGCCCCGAAATAGAATTCCTCAGGGCCCCTTACCTGAACGATCACCCTCTGGTGCTTGAGACCTTCGTGGATCGTATCGGCGAGATGGAATCTGGTCTCAACGTAATGAACTGCCAACTATGTAAATATCGCGAGCAGGTGCTCGGGTTCGAGGCCGAGGTCGGCCATGCCCAGCAAAGCCATCACCATCATGTGGAGGGCATTGGTGGCGGCATGGAAAATTGTCCGTGCAACGGCGATTGCGACGGCGCCTGCCGCAACGAGGAATTTTGCAAGCTGCACGGCCTGCCGTTCACCCCGTTGCCCGGCCATCATCACCACGATGACAGCGACGGGCACAACCCTGACCACGCCCACCATCACCACCATCCCTATCCCCATGCCGGCCATCCACTGGGGCCGGTCTCCATGGAAAAGAAGGAATAGGCCAGCGTGGATTATCTGCGCGATCCAGACGAGATTTACCGGCTCAGCTTTTTGCGAATAGAAGTCGAGGCTGATCTTTCGCGTTTTGATGAAGGCGAGCGCGCGGTCGCGATCCGGCTCATCCATGCCACGGCCATGCCGGCCATTGCCGATGATCTGATTTTTTCAAATGGCGCGGTGGCCGCGGGACGGGCGGCGCTGGCCGGGGGCGCACCGCTGATTTG
This sequence comes from Alphaproteobacteria bacterium, assembly GCA_013152625.1. Lineage (GTDB taxonomy): Bacteria > Pseudomonadota > Alphaproteobacteria > Rhizobiales > Devosiaceae > JAADFY01. The sequence continues at coordinate 259 of JAADFY010000218.1, read as the reverse complement.
CGACGCCAACATGGTCCGCCACGGGATAATCGCCCGCTATCTGCCCGCCGGCAACGAAGTGCTGTGCAATCTCGGCGCCCCTGAAGTGGTTCCGTTGGCCAAAACCCTTGGCACCACCCGCACCGCCGCCGCCCTTGAGACGCTCAAGCCACACATGAAAGGCGCCATCATCGTTATCGGCAATGCCCCCACCGCCCTCTATCACCTGCTTGAAGGGCTCGATCTGGGCTGGCCGGAACCGGCCCTGATTCTGGGCTTC